>JAEWFE010000316.1 GCA_023389005.1 Bacillota bacterium | reverse complement strand
GTGGATAATTACAATGCATTTGGTGATGAAGGATTAAAACGTTCTAGAAAAAAAGATTTTTATTCTTTTGAAAAGAAGCTTTCTATAGTAGAGTTATATTTATCAAGTGAAATCTCATATCAAGATTTAGCTCTGCAAGAAGGAATTACTAATCCAAGTATGATCACAAATTGGGTGAGTCGCTTTCGTGCAGCTGGTCCTGATGCCCTAAGACCACGCAAGAAGGGACGAAAGAAAACATTGAATACAACTAATGGCAATACACAAAACAAACCAGTTGAAGAATCTTCTGTTGATACAAGTGCAGAACATGTAAAAGAGCTAGAAGATGAACTTCTTAAATTGAGAATTGAGAATGCCTTTTTAAAAGAACTGAGGAGGCTGCGTTTAGAGGACGAGGAAAAAATGAGAGAACGGCACTCGTCATCAACAGTCTCCGACGAGAATTCAAACTAAAAGACCTTCTCTCTTATACAGGCATGCCTAAAGCAACATATATGTATTGGCAAAAACGATTTGATAGAGAAAATCCTGACAAAGAACTTGAAGAAAAAATCCAAGAAATCCGTAAGAATAATAAGGATTACGGATATCGTAGAATACATGGAGAGCTTCATAATCAGGGATATCTCATCAACAAAAAGAAGGTTCAGCGAATAGTTCAAAAACTTGGCTTGCAGGTGACATCCTACACACGCAAAAGTAGGAAATATAGTTCTTATAAGGGCAGGATTGGTACCATTGCACCCAACAGAATTCGCAGACGCTTTAATACGCACATACCCCATCAAAAAATCACAACGGATACGACTGAATTTAAGTATTATGAAGTTGATGTCAAAGGACATATGACAATGCATAAGCTGTATTTAGATCCATTTATGGATATGTGTAATGGAGAAATACTAAGTTACAGCATCGATAAGAAACCTTCAGCAAAGAATGTAATGAATGCCTTGGATAAAGCCATTGAAATCACTTCAGACTGCCCTTATAGACGAACATTCCATTCTGACCAGGGTTGGGCATACCAGATGAAGGCATACTCTCACAGTCTAAAAGAAGAACGAATATTTCAAAGCATGTCTCGAAAGGGCAACTGTCTAGATAATTCCGTAATGGAGAATTTCTTCGGTCTGCTTAAGCAAGAGATATACTATGGCGTTATTTACTATAGCTATGAGGAATTAAAAATGGAAATAGAACGATTTATAAAGTATTATAATGAACAACGAATAAAAGAAAAGTTAGGATGGATGAGTCCTGTTCAATATAGGCTCCATCTTTTAGCTGCATAATGAAAACGAGACGACCGGAGTCGTCTCGTAAAAAAGTCTAACTTTTGGGGGTCACCTCAACATTCGTTCTTATCCTTTTTAGTACTCTATTAATTGATCCTCGTGTGACTTCATTATTAAAAGTAATAAGTTCACTATATAACAGATATGGTTATCTAAGCGCTAACAACTATTAATGTTGGAATAAACGATTTAGAACGTACAACAGAGAAATCCACTCCTTAAAAGCCTTACTTTTAGGGTCACTGCAAGTATATAATTAGCTATTTTGGTCTTGTATCCTGAAATAATATTCACTTCATTAAACTAATCTCTTTAGATTTCTATTTTATTAATTTGGTGAACTTGCTTTACAAGCAGTTCATATTATTGTTATTTTAAAATAACCTTTCCTACCAAATCATTAGCAGATATATTCATACTACTTACCATTTGAAACTCTATATCTTCACCGCTTGTAATAATAACTAAAATATCACTTTGTTTATTACTCACATTTAACATAGCTAAATCTATATCTGCTATTTTGGTTGAAGGTACAACCAAATCCCCTTCTTTAACAAATACCTCAAAAGGTTTTCCTTGCAATTCCACTGTATCAATTCCCATATGAACTAATATTTCAACACCTGTTTCTGATTTCAAACCAATAGCATGTTTCGTCGGAAAAACAGATGTGACTATACCACTAATCGGTGAATATACCTCTTTTATATTAGGTCTAATAGCAAAACCATCCCCTAACATTTTCTGAGAAAACGCATCATCTTTCACTTCTGTAATTGGAACAAATACCCCTGTATTTACGCTATGTAGGGTTAATTGGTTCGTCTTCTTTTTAAATTTTTTAAATAAATTCACACTTTATCTTCCCTTCAAAGAAACAATTACTCCATTTCTAGTAATTCTCTCATTTCTGTCTTATAGACTGCTGCTTTATTACCATAAATAATTTGAATACCAGTTGGAACATTAACAACACCGTTTGCCCCTAGTTTTTCCGTGAAATGAGTACTTGATTCAACTTTACTTGGCTCTTTTAAAGTTATTCTCAAACGTGTAAAACAAGCATCTACTTTTTCAATATTATCTTTACCACCGACAGCAACAACGATCGCTTCTAAAAGCTCTTTAGAATCTGTAGTATTTTCAACAGTACCAGAAATAACAACATCCTCTACTTCTCTACCTGGAGTTTTTAAATTCCATTTAATAATAGCAAATTTAAAAATAAAATAATATAAACAAAAATATAAAGCACCTAAAGGTATCACCCATAACCAGTTAGAACCTTTATCCGCCCCCATAATTCCGTTAAAAATAAGCGACATAAATGGTCCCCCAAATGAAGCAGAACCAACTACGTTAAATGATACTATATAAGTTAATAGGTAAGCTACTCCTGATAAAATTGCATGAATACCAAATAACATCGGTGCTACAAATAAAAAACTATACTCTAAAGGTTCACTAATTCCCATTAAAGCACAAGGAATAACTGCTGCTATCATTAAGGATGCAACTTTTTTCTTGTTAGCTGGTAGAGCTGTTTTATACATAGCAAACGCAGCTCCCGGTAAACCAAACATCGCAAAGATTACTTTTCCATTCATTAAAAAACGGCTAACACTAATATCAAAGTTTGCCCCTGGCGTATTTAAAATAGCATTATAAATATTAACCGCACCTTCCACTACTTGACCGCCAATCTCCTCTACACCACCTAAACTAGTAAAGAAGAACGGTAAATAAATAAAATGATGTAAGCCAAATGGTAGTAGTAAACGTTCTGATGTTCCATAGACAAAAGATCCTAAAGATCCAGTTGACACGATAAATTTAGACATAGCCCCCAAAGCATTTTGAATTGGTGGAAAAACAAATGCCATTATTAAACCAACAAAAGAAGAAGCAATAATAGTAATAGCTGGAATAAAACGTGTCCCATTAAATAGTGAAATAACAGATGGTAGTTCAATTTTATAATATTTATTATGCAAGTAACTGACTAAAAGTCCAATGATAATACCTCCAAAAACTCCTGTATCTAAAGTTAGAACTCCTAAAATACTCCGCTGACCTGTTAATAAATTATCGGGATCAATGGTTCCCTTTAAGACCAAGAAAGAACCCATCACAGTGTTGAGCGTCATGTAACCTAAAAAGCTAGCTAAAGCAGCTGTTCCTTTCTCGGATTTAGCAAAACCATACGCAATTGAAATAGCAAAGATAACAGGAATATTATTATTAACTACATTTCCAGCGTCCTTCATCAAACTAAATAAATAGACGAAGAAAGTACTGCCTAAAAATGGAACTGATTTAATTAAGTTAGGATTGGAAAAAGCACTTCCTACGCCAACTAAAATACCTGATATCGGTAAAATCAACACTGGAGCCATTAAAACTTTTCCTAATTTCTGAAATGATTCTAAAATCTTCTCTTTTGTCATTATTTTCCTCCTAATAAAACGATTTCATTTGCTTGTACTAAATAACAGAAGGAGCTTAAAGCCCCTTCTTATTATTTTAATTCTGGCCAGTAATCTACATTTGCTTCAATTAAAGCATCTAAAATCTTTCTAGCTTTTTTAGCATCTACTATAGTTCTATTTAAAGTTAAAGCTTGTAATGCTTTTGTATATGATTTTTCTAAATAAGCTTCACATGTTAATTTTTCGTAAGCATATTGGCCTTCGATTAATCCTTTGTAAAAAGTACCTATTTCACCTACTGCGTATGGTTGTGGTCCATTAGCACCTAATGATGCTGCGACTTCAATCATTAAATCATTTGGTAAATTAGAAACAATCCCATTATTTCGAACAATCACAATAAAGGTTTTTCTTAAATTACCATAGATAGAAGCTGCAACTTCAACAATCATATCTCCGTGGGCATCATTATGAACAATATGGGAGTCTTTTGCTGTTCCAACCTGAGCAATTCTCTCACACTCTTCAAACACACGTTTTTCACGTCCATCCATTACCTCATTAGCTCGTGTATAATTAGGATCTAATTTAGATAACTTGTATTCAGGATATAAATAATACTGTAAGTAAGTATTTGGTAGATAATCTGGAAAGTCTTTAACCATATCTTCCACCATAGCATAAGTATCTAGCCATGATTGATCACGTTGTTCTGCATCAACAGGTAAGAAGCCATTCTTAATCGTATAGTTTTTGATTTCAGGTAATAAATCATTTCCTTCTTTATCATACACATGTGTGAACCAACCAAAATGGTTCAATCCAAAATAAGTTGGTTCAAATTCGTTAAAATCACGATTGATTAAACGTCCAAACGAACGCAATAGATTGACGGGCTGATCACAAATATTTAAAATACGTTTATCATCTGGGAACACCATATTTAATGCATGGGCAACAATAGCCGCTGGATTTGTGTAATTTAAAATCCATGCTTCTGGACTTAATTTACGAACATCTTCAACTAATTCTATCATGTCTCTAATTGATCTCATTCCATAAGCAAACCCACCTGGTCCACATGTTTCTTGTCCAATAATACCCATAGACAAAGGAATTTTTTCATCTTTTTCGCGCATTGGATAGCCACCCGTACGCATTTGACAGAAAACAAAATCAACATCTCTAAAAGCTTTCTCCTTATCAGTTGTATAGATAAACTCTATATCTGGTGTTTCCTCCCTAAATAAAATCTCACCAAATTTCCCAATAACTTCTTGTCTTTTTTCATCAATATCATACAAAGTTATTTTATCAAAAGGAAAGATATCTTGATGTTTTGTCAAAGCTTTTAAAATTCCTGGAGACCAAGTAGATCCTCCTCCAACAATAACAATATTATTCTTTTTTTTCATTCGAACCACTCTCCGTTTCATTTGATAATCCTAGTCTATGCAATTTTTAATCAAAAAAAAAGCTTTTTTGGTGACTCTATATCAACAACACCCATGAAATAAAATAAAACACCGTTGTGTTACTCAACACAGCGGCGCTAATTCTTCAAAAATATAATTTAATACATAATAAATACCTAATCTAGAAGAAACATCCATATCGGCGTAAGTTAATTTGTCATAAAAAGTATATATAGTGACATCAGCTAACTGAGAAATTGAATTTTGAGAAAATCCTGTAATCGAAATCATCCTTGCCTTAGTCAGTTTAACTAAACGAGCCGCATCTAAAGGGGTTTTAGTCTCCCCACTTAAACTTACTACAAATACTAAATCATTTTCTTTCAGCTTTTTAGCTCGTTGTCTCATCACATGGGGCTCATAATAAAGAGAAGATTCAAAGCCTAATATTCTTAATTTCTCTTTCATTTCCTCGCAAGGAAACTTAGAAGGTCCACAACTAAAAAAGTAAATATGATTAGCAGCTAAAATTAATCGTAATACTTCTTTTACTGTATTCGAACTCAATAACTCCTCCGTTCGATTCATTTGATCAATAAGTTTTAGCTGGTTCCCTTTTTTCAAAAAATTACTCTTATTATGTTCCGTTTCAATAGCTAATTTTAATTCAGTATACCCACGATAGTCCAATTTTTTTGCCATTCTGACAATCGTATTCGGCGAGACATAGAGTCTATCTGCTAGTTCTTTCAATGTACTATTCTTTAATAAAGAAAAATTTTCTTTATCCATCATATAGTTTAAATGTATTAACTCTTGTTCATTTAATAGATGCTGATTGGCTTGAAGATGCCTAAATAATCCCATGATAAAATCTCTCCTTACTTGTCATCATTGCTTATCTTTATTATATTTTAACACATCATACACAATTAGATACTATTCATTGCTAAATTATATCAAACACATTATCATGAAAAAATTTATATTTAGATTTAATAAAAAGTTCGAAATAGTTCTCAATACATATAAAACTTTCATAATATGAAAGTTTTAAGCGCTCTTATTCTTTTAGTGATACATTACTGGTGTACTAAACAAATGAATGGAAGGAAGTTAGATAAAAATGAAAAACAAGCAGTTGTCATCGTAGGAGCTGGAAATACCCACACACCAGGAATTATTCAAAGTTTATTACAAAAGAAAAATGAGTTTCCACTTAGAAAACTAGTGTTGTATGATATTGACAGTAAAAGAATGCATTTAGTTTACGATATAATGAAACAATTTATCTATCAAGAATATCCTGAATTAGAGGTTATAGTTACAACAGACAAAGAAAAAGCCTATACAGACATTGATTTTGTTTTTGAACAATATTTCGTATTCATACCAAAAATGCCATCCTCACGTCATTGCGAGAATGGCATTTTATTTTTAATGAATATTTCCCATTAATTTTTGGATAGGTTTGCGATTGAAATACAGGATAATTCCGGCAATCACCGCCACCGCACCGACAATCCCATAATAAGCTGATT
>JAEWFE010000232.1 GCA_023389005.1 Bacillota bacterium | reverse complement strand
AGTCCATCCTATCCAACAACCTGGTACGATCCATAATCTAAACAGCGATTACTTCAACCGGATTAGCGCGATTGAATTTGCGGTGAAATACGATGACGGCAAGGACCCACACGGATTCAGTGATGCAGAAGTTGTACTTTTAGGTATTTCTCGAACAAGCAAGACACCTTTATCGATGTATCTAGCAAACAAAGCGATTAAAACGGCGAACCTGCCACTAATCCCCGAAGTACCCGTTCCTGAAATTATTTATACGTTACCGAAAGAAAAAATGTTTGGGCTCACTTGCGATCCTGAAAGCTTAGTGAAAATCCGTCAAAATCGCTTGCAAGCACTTGGCTTAAATCAAGATGCAAATTACAGTGATTTAGAACGCATCAAAAAGGAAATTGCCTATGCTAATGAACTATTCGAAAAACTAGGCATCCCGGTCATTGATGTTACTGAAAAGTCCATCGAAGAAAGTGCCTTTATGATTATGGAACATTTATAATCCTCAGCACAAAATAGAATAACACAAATAAATCACAGTTTGTCTTTTTCACCTCTACAAACTGTGATTTTAAATATTGGATAGATTGGAAGGATTTCTTATGAACCAGCAAGCGATACTGACTGAACTTATCAACTTAGAAGCCATTTTAAACTTACCAAAAGGCACCGAATTATATCTCAGTGACATTCATGGAGAGTTTGCGGCTTTTGATTACATCTTAAGAAGTTGTGCCGGTAACTTAAAATTAAAAATTAGCGAATGTTTTAAAGAGGAGCTGAACGATGCCGAAATCAATCGACTCACTCTCCTCATTGCTTATCCAGAAGAAGCACTTCAATATCCACGCCACTATCCTTTTTATAATAAAGATTTCCAAGAACGTGTGATTCGTCAATTAATCACCTTACTTGGCTTTGTCTCAACGAAATATACACGTTCAAAAGTCCGCAAAAAATTCCCTCAAGAGTACGCCTATATTTTAGAAGAATTTATTTACACTGATTTGCACTATAGCGATCAAGCCAATTATTTCAAAAACATGATTCATTATTTAATTGAACTTGATGAAGCTATTCCCTTTATTTTAAAAGTCGCTCCTGTCATTCAAAATTTAATCATTGACCATATTCACATCGTGGGAGATATTTTTGATCGTGGCAAAGATGCTGATTTAGTCATGGATCGTATCTGCACGCTTCCTTCCGTCGATATTCAATGGGGCAACCATGATCTTTTGTGGCTGGGGGCTTATGCGGGTAATGCAGCTTGTCTTTGTCATTTATTAAGAATTGCCACTCGTTATCAATACCTTTATGATATCGAAAAAGCTTACGGGATTAACCTGCGTTTACTTTTTCTATTCGCCGAAAACACTTACCAACACAATCCCGCTTTTACGCCGAAAGGAAAACTAGGCAAAGATCAACTCATCCTAGAACAAGTCCATCAAGCATTGAGTATCTTACAATTCAAACTGGAAGGCCAAATTGCCCAACGCCGACCAGAGCTTAAGATGGAATCCTATGATGTGTTATCTCATATCGATTATCAAAATAACAGCATAGACATTGATGGGAAAACGTACAAACTAGAAAATCCATGCTTTCAAACAGTTGATCCAGCTCATCCTTTACAACTGACCCAAGCGGAAGAAGAAGTCTTAGAAAGCCTACTCACCAGCTTCCAACACTCCTTAAAAATGAAACAACATATGGAATTTTTGATGAAGCACGGAAGCATGTATCTGATCTATAATCAACACCTGCTTTATCACGGTTGTATCCCCTTAGCCGAATCGGGTGAATTGATTAATTTTACTTTAGGCAATGATAGTTATCGTGGGGCAGCTTTACTCACCTTTTTTGAAGAACATTTACGCTTAAGTTTTCAAAATTTGGCCATACACGATGATTTCGCTACGGATTTAAGTTGGTATGCATGGTGTGGGCCTTTTTCGCCTCTATTTGGCAAGCATAAAATGACCACGTTCGAGCGCTATTTTATTACTGATCAAACCACTCATCACGAACGTAAAAATGCCTATTATCAATATCGTGATTCTGAAAAAATCTGTCAGCTTATTTTAAAATCTTTTGGACTGAATCCCGAATTTTCAAGAATTATCAATGGGCATACTCCGGTGAAAACTACTAAAGGTGAATCACCAGTCAGAGGCGGTGGGCATTTATTTGTAATTGACGGCGGACTGTCTAAAGCCTATCAAAAACAAACCGGTATCGCCGGCTATTCACTGTTAAATAATTCTTATGGTTTTCAACTAGTGACGCATCAACCATTCATTAGTATTGATTATCTATTTAACCAGCAAACGGATATGACTGCTATTAAACGTGTGGTCGATAAAGTGGAAAAACGTACGCTCATCAAAGACACAACCATCGGCGAACAAATCCAGTTGAAAAAACAACAATTACATGAAAAATTGAACTAAAGAAATACCGCGCCTAGTTCTCAAAACAGTCAACTAGACGCGGTGATTCATTTATTGAACAGTCACTTTAGCAACACTTATTTGGGCATTTTCCCCAAGACAATAAATTCCTTGCATGTCCCCAGTATTCAGTGCACAAACGGCTTCATTTGAAAAGTGAATCGCACTCGTTGTAAAACTTATTCTTCCTTGATATTCATCTTCCAGATAAAATTCTTTTTCCGTTGGTCGATGGCTAATTCCAAATTTTCGTGGAATAGTCGTAAGTTGTGCAATGGCTTCTTCTATCTCAATATCCAATACTTTTTGGATACGATAAGCCACAAAGCCATCTGATGTTTGTTTGATCATGATAGCTGCATAATGTTGCGTATCTATACAACAAGCCACACCGATTGCTCCATCCTTGATTTGGCACATTGCAGGATTTATTTCTACCGTCAATTCTTGCTGGTGTTCGGTCTGGCGAAGGGCTAAAAAGCTAGGAGAAGAAGTTTGCGATAAAGTTACTTCACTGCCTTTCAAAAGTAATTGATGATTCGTTAACGTCATGCGCTCAGCCAAACTTGCTCTTAAACTCAACCATTAAGGCGCTAATTGTCCAGAAGAAAATATTTCAACAAACGCTTCAATTACTTGACTATCTTCCTACATCAATGCTTGATGTTTAGGAAAAGCACTCAAATCAACCTCTAATGTAGGAGTGCCATGATAAATTTTGGGCCATTCATCTTCCCAAGTAACTGGATAAAGCAAGGTTTCTCGTCCTAAGTTCGTAAATTGAATATGCTCATGTCTGTATGGACGGGTGCCTAAACAGACCATCCACCAGTTGTTGTTTTCATCTTGGAATAAATCAGCATGACCAATGTTTTGTAAAGTTTCTTCAGCACGATCACGATTAGTAAATAACGGATTAACATTAGAAACTGCCTGATAAGGTCCCCATAAATCTTTGCTTTTCTGCATGGCAATCATATATCCAGCCCCAGTACCACCTTCAGCCATCAAAAGATAATATTGTTGGTGATACTTAATGATATGGGGACCTTCTACATCGCGTCCTCCAGTACCAAAAGACAAAATTTCCGGACCACGAAGAATTTCACCGGTCTCAATTTCAATTTGGACCTGCTGAATGGCTTTTTGACCGTTTTTAGTGAAGCCGGTAAATTGCACATAAACTTGCCCATCTTCAAAGAACAAATCCGGGTCAATCCCCATAATATCGACAACGACTCGTGAA
>JAEWFE010000124.1 GCA_023389005.1 Bacillota bacterium | reverse complement strand
GTGAATGTACCGAATGCGACGGCGATGATTATTATTGATGCAGATCGCTTTGGCTTAGCACAACTTCACCAATTAAGAGGGCGTGTCGGTCGGGGAAGTCAAGCCTCCTATTGTATCTTAGTGGCAAATCCCAAAAATGAAGTTGGGAAAGAGCGAATGAAAATCATGACACAGACCAATAACGGCTTTGTGGTCAGCCAAAAAGATTTGGAATTACGAGGCCCAGGAGAAGTATTCGGGAATCGTCAATCAGGCTTGCCGGTCTTTCATTTTGCAGATATTGTGGCTGATGCGCATATATTAGAAGTGGCCAAAGAAGAAGCCCAAGCGATTTATGCGCAAAAAGATTGGCGGATTTTACCGATGTATCAGGATTTGGTGAACTATTTAGGAACTGATAAAAATAATGGCGAATTTTTCGACTAACAGATATAATAGAATTATTCCATGAAAAAAGGTGAGGCGAAGAAATGAAAATAGCAGTCGATGCAATGGGCGGCGATTATGCTCCAGAAGCAATCGTTAAAGGTGTGATGTTGGCCCGTGAAAAATTTAATGATATTGAATTTCAACTTTATGGTAAAGAAGCAGAAATTAGAAAATATTTAACAGATGATCGTAATATTACAATTATTCATACGGATGAAAAAATCAATAGTGATGATGAGCCAGTAAGAGCCATTCGTCGTAAAAAACAAGCTTCGATGGTTTTAGCCGCTCAAGCCGTAAAAGATGGACGTGCTGATGCGATTCTTTCTGCCGGTAATACCGGAGCATTATTAGCGGCTGGTTTATTTGTTGTCGGACGTATTAAAGGAATTGAACGACCTGGTTTGATGTCTACTTTACCGGTGATTGGTTCGACAGGCGGTTTTGACATGCTTGATTTAGGTGCCAATGCCGATAACAAGCCAGAACATCTAGTCAAATACGCCATTCTAGGCTCTTATTATGCGGAAAATGTTCGGAAAGTAGCCCAACCAAAAGTCGCATTACTCAATAACGGCACCGAAGACTCAAAAGGTAATGAATTAACCAAAAAAGCCTTTGAATTATTAAAAGCAACACCAGAAATTAATTTTATTGGTAATATCGAAGCGCGTGAAATTCTAGAAGGACGTGCCGATGTGGTAGTTACTGATGGCTTTACAGGTAATGCGGTATTAAAATCAATTGAAGGAACCGCCCTTAGCATGATGAAATTACTGAAGCATGCGATTTTAGATAGTGGTGTCAAAGGGAAAATGGGTGCACTACTTTTAAAAGGTGGCTTAAAAGACTTAAAAAACCAAATGGATTACTCTAAGCACGGTGGAGCGGTATTATTCGGTTTGAAGGCACCTGTCATTAAAGCCCATGGTTCCTCTAAAGAAGAGGCTGTTTATGCTACAATTAAGCAAATCCATACGATGCTAGAAAGTCGCGTAGTAGAAAAATTAGTTGCCCATTTTGAAGAAGAATAGTGATACTTGTCTGCAACGATTGTCACGAAAATGAAAAAAAGCTAGACAAAGAGACAATTTATCAGTACAATGTAGAGTGACTGAACAGTAAGAAGTCACTATTTGGAGGTGAATGCCCGTGACACGAGAAGAAGTATTCAGTAAAGTGGCAGCAATTATTGCCAAACATTTTGAAATCAACGCAGAAGATGTGAAAGAAAATACGAATATTAAAGACGATTTAAATGCTGATTCAATTTCTGTAATGGAGTTCGTTTTAGAATTAGAAGATGAATTTGGTACAGAGATTTCTGATGAAGATGCAGAAAAAATCGAAACAGTGGGTGCGGCAGTAGATTATATTGCTAGTCACTTAGCTTAAAATTGTTTATGTGAATTCAATCGCGCGGATGATAAGTGAGGAGGTCTTGCTTGTACCGCGCGTATTTTTTATTTTTCGGACAAATAGTTTGGAAAAGTCATCAAAAAACTGATAAAAAGTCAATAATATCAAGGGTTTGTTTGCATTTTAAGGGGATTTTAGTATAATAGGAATGTATTTTCATATTAAAAGATAAAGGAATGTTGGTAATGGATCAAAAGCTAATTACAAATTTAAAGGAAAACTATCAAATTATTTTTAATAATGTAAGTTTGTTAGAGCAAGCATTTACCCATTCGTCTTATGTGAATGAGCATCGCAATTTGCATCTGTCTGATAATGAACGCTTAGAATTTTTAGGAGATGCCGTGTTAGAATTGCTCGTTTCACGCTTTTTATTCCAAACTTATCCAAATGTCACAGAAGGTAAGTTAACCAAACTACGGGCAGCGATTGTTAGGGAGGATTCTTTGTCACAATTTGCTAAAGAGTGCCAATTTGACCAAGCCATTCGCTTAGGTAAAGGAGAAGAAAATTCTGGTGGTCGCAAGCGTCCTTCTTTGCTATGTGATTTATTTGAATCTTTCTTAGGTGCCTTGTATTTGGATCAAGGTTTAGAAGTGGTGGAACAATTTTTAAAACAAGTTATCTATCCTAAAGTATTAGCTGGTGCTTTTTCACATGAGATGGATCATAAGACAAAATTACAAGAAATATTACAAAAAGCAGGCGATGTATTGATTGATTATCGTCTGATTAAAGAAGAAGGCCCTGCCCATGATCGACTTTTTTCAACAGAAGTCTATTGTGATCAAGTCTTAATTGGGACAGGTAGCGGTCGTTCGAAAAAACTAGCAGAACAAGCGGCGGCGGCTGATGCTTTAAGCCATATTGAAGAATAAGCGAGGAAACAAGGTGCATTTAAAAAGAATTGAAATTTCAGGATTTAAATCATTCGCTAATCGCACCATTATCGATTTTGAAAAGAATGTCACGGCGATAGTGGGTCCTAATGGTAGTGGGAAAAGTAATATTACGGAAGCGATTCGTTGGGTATTAGGAGAGCAATCCGCCAAGAGTTTACGTGGTGGAAAGATGCCTGATATCATTTTTGCGGGTTCAGATGCTAAAAAAGCCTTAAATCTAGCAGAAGTAACTATGGTTTTAGATAATAGCGACCATTACTTACCGGTAGACTATGCCGAGGTTAGTGTGAAAAGACGCTTATTTCGTAATGGGGATAGCGAATTTTATCTGAATAATCAAAGTTGTCGTTTACGCGATATTCAAGAATTATTTATGGATTCTGGCTTAGGTCGTGAGTCTTTCTCTATTATATCTCAAGGGAAAGTAGAAGCGATTTTTAGTAGCAAGGCTGAAGATCGTCGCGGTATTTTTGAAGAAGCTGCCGGGGTTTTAAAGTACAAACAAAAGAAAAAACAAGCGGAACAGAAATTATTTGAGACTCAGGATAATTTAGATCGTTTAGCAGATATTATTTATGAATTAACCGAGCAATTAACACCACTTGCTCAACAAAAGCAAGCTGCGCAACAATTTTTAACCTATAAAGAAGAATTAACCCAAGTCGATGTTTCCTATGTTGTACAAGAAATGCAACAAAGCAAACAAGTATGGGAAGAAGAAAAAGCGCAAATTGCAAGTCTAAAGAAAGAAGTTCAGAAATTATCCCAAGCCTTAACGCAAAGTGAAAATGAATTATTGCGTTTGCGTCAAGACCGCGCACATTTAGATGAGCAGTTAGAAGCAAAAAACCAAGACCACCTACATTTAGTAGAAGCCTTGAAACAAGCGGAAGGGAAAAAGGCGGTATTACAAGAGCGCTCTTTCCATCAGCAAAAAAATGCCAAAGAATTGCGCCATAATCTCGAACAAGTACAGCAACAAATCGAACAGCTAGAAGAAAATCAGCAAACATTGATACAAAAGATTTCGCAAAAAAATGGACAGTATCAACAAATCGAAAAGCAATTAGCCCAACTACAGCAAGAATTGGCAAAATATCAAAAATCTCCCAAAGAATGGTTGGAAGAATTACGTAACCAATATTTGGATCAATTGCAAGCTAAGACTAATTTGCAAAATGAATTAACATTTATCGAAAAGCAAAAGCAACAAGATCAACAAAAAAATCAACAGACCGTAGAAAAACAGCAAGATTTACAAGCAACCGTCCGTGAATCAAAAGCAAAATTGGACCAGTTGACGGTTGAAAATGAAGCGTTGCAAAATCAAGTTCAGGAAAGACAACAAGCTTTAGTCGCTGCGCAAAAACAGGTAACCACCCAACAAGAACATTTACAAAAAGCCCAACAGATGATGTATCGTTTGATGAATGAGAGTCAGCAAGTCCAAGCACGACGCAAGACTTTAGCTGATTTGCAAGAAAATTATACGGGTTATTATCAAGGGGTACGTCAAGTCTTAACTCACCGCAAACAATTATCCGGAATTATCGGTGCAGTGGCTGAATTGCTAGACGTGGATCAACTATATGCTTTGGCTATTGAAACAGCTTTAGGAGCCGCTAGCCAACATATTGTGGTTGAAGATGAAAAAGCTGCCAGACAAGCGATCACCTTCTTGAAACAACAACGCGCAGGTCGAGCTACTTTCTTACCGCTAACTACGATACAATCACGAAAAGTTACGGAAAATGTCAAACAACAAGCCGCTAGTATTCCAGGATTTTTAGGTGTGGCGAGTGAATTGGTGACCTTTGAAGAAAATCATCGTGCCATCATGGAAAATTTACTCGGTGCTACATTGATTAGTGAAGATTTAGAAAGCGCCAATCAACTGGCTCGTCGTCTAAATTATCGCTATCGTGTCGTTTCCTTAGAAGGCGATGTGATGAATGCGGGCGGTTCGATGACCGGGGGTGCGAATAAACGCGCAGGACAAACGACACTTTTAGGTCATCAACAAGAACTAAACCAATTAAAAGCTAAAGAAGCCTCTGTCAAAGAACGTTTACTACAAGCGGAAAGTCAAGTGAAGACGCTCCAACAAGACTTAGCGCAAAAACAGGCAGAAGTTGAAAAAATGCGTCAAGCGCTTGAGCAATTACGCATGAGCCAAACGACAAAAGAAAATCAGGTGACCAATCAAGCGGAAAAACTGGCACGGTTACAACAAGATTTAACCAATTTTGAGTTTGAAAATCGCGAAATTACCGAACTATTAGCAGAATATGACCGTGATTTAGCCGATAAACAAGCACAATTGCAAGTAATGGTACAGCAATTAGCCAAACTCAATGAAGAAATGGATCAGCTAAACACGCAAGCTGATAATCTAGAACTGAAACGAGAAGCCTTGCAACAGGAA
>JAEWFE010000038.1 GCA_023389005.1 Bacillota bacterium | reverse complement strand
TAGGTTTCCCTGTTTTTCCAACTGCAGATAATAATTTAAAGTTTTGCATATTGCGGGCACCGATTTGAATAATATCACTGTAATGAGCAACCATATCTATATGGGCTTCATCCATCACTTCAGTAATAACTTTCATATCAAACTCATCCGCTGCTTGACGAATATATTTCAAGCCTTCTTCGCCTAACCCTTGGAAAGCATAAGGAGACGTTCTTGGTTTGAAAGCACCACCACGTAAGATTTTCGCTCCACCAGCTTTAGCCATTCTTGCTGTTTCACGAATTTGCTCTAACCCTTCAATCGAACAAGGGCCTGCCATAGTAACAAAAGAACCATCGCCTATTTTCACACCATCCACATCAACCACCGTATCTTGTGGGTGGAATTCACGTGAAGTTAATTTATAAGTGTTTGAAATGCGCATCGTTTTTTCAACACCTTCATAACTTAAAAAGGCCACATCTTGAATAGAACGTGTATCACCAATCAAACCTAAAACGACTTGTTCACTTCCCTGATTTAATTGATAGCTTAATCCTTCTGCTTCCACTCTTTGAATGACTTTGTTTAATTGTTCTTTTGTTGCTCTTGGTTTCATTATAATAATCATTTGACCAACATCCTTTCTATTTTTCCTTTTTAAAATAAATGTTCCTTCACATAATCTACTGGCATCTCATGGTTTGTCCATAATTTAAATGCCGCTGCGCCCTGATGTAACAACATGCCAAGTCCATTCATCGTCAGTGCGCCTTTTGCTGCAGCAGATTTGAGCAATCTGGTTTCTCGTGGATGATAAATGGCATCATACACAGGTAAATCAGCTCTTAAAACTTCTTTATCAATTGGTAGCTCATCAACATTCGGGTACATCCCAACACTTGTTGCATTGACCAATAATTGACTCTTGTTCACTGCTTGATAAACAAGTACTTGATCTTCAAGTGAAATGAGCTCAATTGGACAATTCGTTGCTTGCATAATTGCCTGCATTTTTTCTTGATAAGTTTTAAAATGAGCACTAGGACGATTCAAAACATAGATTTGTTTTACACCATCTAAAGCAGCTTGGGTAATCATCGCCGTAGCAGCCCCACCTGCACCAATGACAGTCATCGTTTGTCCAATGATATCAATTTGATTTTCGGCAAGATTAGTCATAAATCCGATACCATCAGTATTATGACCAATCAATTTCCCCTCATGATTGACAATAGTGTTGATTGCGCCGATGATTTTGGCTGCTGGCGAAAGTTCGTCTACATAATCTAGTGCAGCAACCTTATGAGGCATAGATAAATTTACCCCTAACATTTGCATATTACGAATAGCTTGAATTTGTGTGGGTAAAGCTTCCTTTGTTACTTCAAACGCTAAATAGACCGCATCAATGCCTAATTTTGAAAAACTCAAATTATGCATTTTAGGAGATAAACTGTGACGAGCAGGATTAGCATAAAAACCAACTAATCTAGTTTGTCCACTGATTTCTTCAATGCTTTTCATGTTTTCCCTCCTTAAAAAAATAAAAAACGTACACTTTAAATGTCTACAACAATCAAAGTGTACGTTAAAAGAAAAAGCCACTGTAGATTGTTGTGATCTCTACGTGGCTAGTGTATGCAAGATTAAATGCTTTAGCCATCATAGATACAAACTTGTTTTATGTTTGTACCCATAATGCATATGAATACAAACCTATCTAAAATAGCTAAAGTAAAAGTTATTCAGTTTTTGCGGATTATTTTTATTCATATCGATTCGCTCCAAACTGATGTAAGATTGATAACAGTATAAGCCGTGTACACGCAATTGTCAATACAAAAAATGAGAAATTGTTAAAAAAAGTGAAAAACAAATGAATAAAACTAAATAAAATCATCTTCAAAAAAGTGTAGAACTTCATTCATCGTCAATTTTGCTTTTTCTTCATTTGATAAATCCTTAATAATCTTCCCTTTTTTCAATACAATTAAACGATTACCATATTTCAGTGCATCTTCCATGCGATGGGTAATCATCATACAAGTTAACTGCTTTTGTTCAACAATTTCAGCTGTTAAATGCATTAATTGTTTGGCTGTTTTTGGATCCAGTGCCGCTGTATGTTCATCAAGCAATAATAATTTTGGTGATTGGATAGTAGCCATTAATAAACTTAAGGCTTGTCTTTGTCCGCCTGATAAATCACCGGTCGCACTTTGCAGATGAGCTTCTAATCCATTGCCGATTTGCGCACATAATTGATAGAATTCCTCTTGATATTGACCCAGCTTTCTTAACTTTAAGCTCCGTTTTTGCCCACGGAATTTTGCTAATAATAAATTTTCAGCTACAGTCATTCTAGGCGCTGTCCCCATTTTAGGGTCTTGGAAAACACGAGCAATGAAAGGCGCTCTTAATTCTTCGCTAAGCTGCGTAACTTCTTGATTATCGATAAAAATCTTACCGGAAGTAGCTGGCAAACTCCCAGAAATCGTATTAAAAAGTGTACTCTTGCCGGCACCATTTCCCCCTAAAACCGTTACAAAATCACCGGCATTAACTTGAAAGTCAATATGGTCTAATAATACTTTTTCTTCATTACTACCATTGTGAATGATTTTAGTAATATTTTCTAATCGTAACATGCTCATTTACTCATCCCCTCTAAACCTGTCTTTAAGTTCAGCGCTTTTCTCAATTGTGGAATTAATAGACAAATCGCTAATATCATGGATGAGAAAATCTTGATGTAGGTTGTAGGGAAACCAACCTTGATAACGAATAGAATCAATAATTGATAAATAATACTACCAATCACAATAGCTATTAAACGTTCAAATAAAGTTAAATTTCCATATAATACTTCACCAATGATAATCGAAGCCAAACCAATAACGATTACCCCTACACCTTTAGAAACATCTGCATAACCATCATGTTGCGCAATCAAGGCTCCAGATAAAGCAATCACGCCATTAGACAAAACTAAACCTAAAATTTTCATCGCATCTGTATGGATTCCTAATGATTTAGCCATCGTTTCATTATCACCCGTCGCAATATAGGCTTGTCCTAAATGGGTATCAAAGAAGAAATATAATAATGCAACGATAATCGCAACAATGATGAAGCCCATAAAAACAATATCAAAATAATCTGGAAGAGGCATCTTATTAAAAAAGTCAAAAAGTCGCTGTTGGTGTAATAATGAAAGGTTTGGGGACTGCATCACAAATAGCATTACAGAGTTTAGCCCAGACATGACTAAAATCCCTGCTAAAATAACCGGAATTTTGCCTTTCGTATAAAGCAAGCCTGTGACTAGTCCTGCGCCCATACCAGCTAATATTCCTAAAAGAGTCGCTAATAATGGTGAAATGCCATGCGTAATTGCTGTAACACAGACCGCCCCACCCAAAGGAAATGAACCTTCTGTCGTCATATCCGGAAAATTTAAAATACGATAGGTCATAAAAATACCTAGACCAAGGACACTCCATAAAAGTCCTTGACCAATTGCTGAAATAATCATTTTAACCTCCAAGCGTTTTCATCAAAAAATTTAAAATAAGTGAAATAAGTCCAAATCAGACCTATTTCACTATATCATGTTTATTATTTATTGCCTACAATTTGCGCCTCTTTTTTCAGATTATCTGGAATTTGAATACCTAAAAATTCGGCTTGTTTTTCATTTAATACGGTCACGCCTTCTTTAAAAGTATAGACTGGTGTCACAGAAGGATCCGCACCTTTTAGAATTTGCACGACCATTTGACCTGTTTTCTTCCCTAAAGTATATTGATCAATCCCAACAGTTGCTAAACCACCTTGTTCAACCATCGTATCTACTGAAGTAATAATTGGTGTTTTAGATTTATTGGCTTCTCCAACGACTGCTTGCATCGCATTGGCAATCGTATTATCAAGCGGAATATAAATAAAATCAACATTTTGGCTCATCACTTGAACGGTTTGTGCAATTTCATTGGTTGAAGCAACTGGATATTCTTTCACTGCCATCCCAAGTGATTCCGCTGTTTTGCTAGCTTCATTCACTTGATATTTTGAATTGACTTCTGTTGATGAGTAAAGCATCCCTACTGTTTTCGCATCTGGCAATAATTCTTTACCTAATTTAATTTGAGAAGCGACTGGTGGTTGGTCAGATACTCCAGTAACATTTCCTCCAGGATTGTCTAAACTAGCAACCAATTTTGCCCCCACAGGATCAGTAACTGCCCCTAAAACAATTGGAATATCTTTAGTCGTATTCGCTAAACTTTGGGCAGCTGGTGTCGCAACCCCAACCAATACATCGGCTTTTTTGTCGACTAACTGTTGACTCATCGTCGCTAATTTACTTTGATCGGCTTGACCATTTTGAAAGACAATCTTTAAATTCTTACCTTCTTTATAGCCAGCTTCTTTTAAAGCATCTTTCACTCCCTTTGTAATCGTATCTAAAGCTGGATGTGAAACAAACTGTAAAATACCGACTGTTTGCACTTTATCCTCAGCTTTTTTTGTCGTTTTTGCTGGTGTATTCATTGTTTGATAGATAAAAAAGCCAATTACAACGGCAATAATTACAACGACACTAGCGATTAATCCCTTATTTTTCATCATTCATTTCTCCTAACTCATTTAAATTTCATCTTTTAAAAAATAAAAAAGCAACCTCCTATTTGGAAATTGCCTAAACAAAAACCGCATAGGATCGACATCTATGCGGGTAAATTCAATTATAACCGGCATAGATACAAACTTTTTCGTTCATTAAAAAGATTGTATCTATGGAATTGTCCTCAATACAATCTTATCTACGCCAAAAACGCCATGCTTTGTATGCAGTGTTTTGTTTTGATAATTTCATAATGACGACCTCCTAAATTTGATGGTTCTAATATACAAAAATTTTTAAGACTCGTCAATAAAAAAAATGAAAAATTTTTAATCTTTCTCTATTAGTTTACATAATACAAATACATCTAGATAATAGAGATTATATTTTATTTTTAATAAGAACTTAGCTATAATAAGTAAAGTAATCTGAAAGAAACGAGGAAAGTATATGTCATTTGATGGAATCTTTACCCACTTAATGGTTGATGAATTAAATCAACAACTAAGTGGTGGTCGAATCAGTAAAATTCATCAACCTTATGAAAATGAAATTATCTTAACTATCCGCTCACAAGGAAAAAATCATAAATTATTAATCTCTGCGCATCCAAGTTATGCACGTATCCAATTAACACAAACTCCTTATGTTAATCCAGATACACCGCCAAATTTTATTATGATGCTTAGAAAATATCTAGACGGTGCCATTTTAGATTTTCTAGAACAAATCGACAATGATCGAGTTGTGCATTTTCATATCAAAAAGCGCGATGAACTCGGAGATATGCAAGAAATTATTTTGATTGTGGAACTTATGGGCAGACATAGTACGATTTGCTTAGTGAACAAACAAACAGGTAAAATTTTAGATGCCATTAAACATATCGGCAGCTCACAAAATAGTTACCGCCTGCTACTTCCTGGAGTCGAATATGTCCATCCACCAAAGCAAACAGCAGCTAATCCATTT
>JAEWFE010000016.1 GCA_023389005.1 Bacillota bacterium | reverse complement strand
TCCTTAAATTATCATCATTAATTGATAACCCTAATTTTTCAGCAATTTGTTTAATTCTATCAGCTTTTGATAGTTCATTTTTTTCTTGCTGTAAGCGAGTAATTTCTTTTTCATTCACTGTAATTTCATTCTCAACAATTGAGATATCGTGTTCCATCTGATTGATTGAAGTGCGAATATAAATCATCCCAAGCGCGACAACAACGACAAAAAGTAGGATAGAAACAGCAATCATTTTTTCAACTAAGCTAATCCGTTTTAACTTGTTAGCTGTGGAAACACCCGCGTTGTTAATAGCTGGCCGTTTGACTTCTTCGATTACAAAGCTATTCATTTGTTCAGTTGGTTGATTCATTGATGTATCGATATCAAATGAATAATCTTGATATTTCAATTCAGCCATTGCCCTACTCCTTCATCATTATTTTTTCCGCCACTCTCAATTTTGCACTGCGCGAACGATTATTTTCTGCCAATTCTTCTTTGGAGGCAGTAATTGGTTTTTTATTCACTAATTTTAAGATAGGTTTGTATTCATCTGGAATCACTGGTAAGCCAGGTGGTAAATCACGCACTTGACTATATTCTTTAAACATCGTCTTGACGATACGATCTTCTAATGAATGGAAAGTAATCACACTTACTCTGCCGTTAAGGTTTAATAATGCGATTGCTTGTTCTAAAGATTCTTCCACTGCTCCTAGCTCATCATTGACCGCAATACGAATCGCTTGAAAAATCCGTTTGGCCGGATGTCCGCCATTACGTCTAGCCGGAGCAGGAATTGCGCTTTTAATAATATTCACTAGTTCACCCGTTGTTTCAATCGGATGTTTTGCGCGAACTCTTTCTATTTCACGAGCAACCTGCTTTGAAAATTTTTCTTCGCCATAACGAAAGAAAATCTTTACTAATTCTTGATAGCTATATTCATTCACTACATGATAAGCGCTAAAATCAGCTTCTTGATTCATACGCATATCTAAAGGTGCGTCTTGGTGATAACTAAATCCACGCTCAGCTTCATCTAGTTGAGGAGAAGAAACACCTAAATCATAAATAATGCCATCTACGCCATTTACACCTAATTCATTTAAACGCACTTGCAATTCACGAAAATTCGCCTTAATAAAAGTCACTTGATTGGCATCTACATATTTTTTCAAACGAATCTTTGCATGGTCGATTGCTTTTTGATCTTGGTCAAAGGCATATAAATGACCTTCACCCGATAACTGAGATAAGATATATTCACTATGGCCAGCCCCACCAAGCGTACAATCTACATATATACCATTTGGTTTAATCTCAAGTGCATCTACGGTTTCGTGTTTCATCACTGTATAATGCTGGAACTGAACCATTCTCTAAATCCTCATTTCAATCTTTTATAATCCAAAATCAATCATTGACTCAGCAATCTCGTCAAAGTTTTCTTCAGCAGCATCCGTAAATGCTTGCCAACGTGTTTCATCCCAAATCTCGATACGATTACTTACCCCAACAATCACACAACTCTTTTCAAGATTGGCGTGTTGACGTAAGCTTTGTGGGATATTAATGCGGCCTTGCTTATCAAGTTCACATTCAGTGGCAGCCGAATAAAAGAAGCGCACAAAAAGGCGAGCATCTTTTTTAGCTAAAGGCATTTCGTTAAGTTTTGCCTCTAACTTTTCCCATTCGTCTTGAGGATAGCCAAATAAGCAGCCATCTAACCCCCTGGTCACGACAAAATTTTCGCCTAACTTTTCTCTAAATTTAGCAGGGATAATTAAACGGCCTTTCGTGTCTATTGAATGTTGAAATTCACCCATAAACATCGAAATTTCCTCCATTTACCACTTAGTACCCTTAGTCTACCACATTCCCCCACTTTCTACCACTATTTCTCTAATATTTAATATAACTTAATAAAAAAAAACAAAAATTTTTCATAATAGAGTTTTTTAAAAGATTTTAAAAAGTTTAAATAGATTTGGAAACGATTTTCTCAATAATTTCTAAATAATTGCTAAAATAAATAAAAACAGATAGAAAACAATCAGTAATAAAAATAAAAAGCGCCAAAACATCTTAAAATACACATGATAATTAATTTCATCATAGAAATAAGCCTGTATCACAGCGATACCGATTCCTAAAATAAAGGCTGAAATCAATAAGTAAGCTAAGATAGATTCGTGAAACAACAATTTTGATAAATGATTATCTACTATAAATAAGATTGGTACCATAATATCTGCTAATTTCACTTTGATTAACTGTTTTAAGGAAAAACGATGAATAATAAAATTCAATCCCATATATAATAATATTGGGCTTGCAAACCACCCTAATAATTCTAATGTACTATGATTCATTTATGTAATCCTCTCTACTTCAAATTTACCTAATGATTGCTTGGCGAGAAATGCATAAAATCCTCTTTATCCATTAAGCCAAGACTAATATACACCACAAAGTTTACATCGGTGTTTCAAACTTTTTAAAAATTCTTTGTCCTTTTCCTTGAATTAACGTATAATAGGTTGTAGACTATAAAAAAATGGAAAAAGGACGAAATCATATGAATGAAAAGAAAAAGATGTCTACCTTTGAAAAAGTCACTAAAGTAGTTATTTGGGCAATGTTGATTGTCACAATTGGTGGCGTCATCTTATCAACGGTAGCAGCACTTATGTAAAATGTCGAAGGGTAGCAAAGCAAGCTGCCCCACAACCTTATTTGACGGTGTTCGCAGGGTAGCTACATCGCATCTAAGCCGGCCTGCCTAGGAAAATCTTTAATACTAGTGGATTTTCCTGTCATTCCGGACAACCTTAGCTGCTTGTAGCTGTTCGACCCTTCTCACAACCTTATTTGACGGTGTTCGATAGCTAGACATTGTGAAATTCGCCCTCCCACTTGCAAAAATCTTCTTTCATCCGATTTTCGCAGTGGGAGGTAAACACACGAATTTCTTCATGTCTGATCGAGCTATCTCACAACCTTATTTGACGGTGTAAATCGACTAGCTACTTCGGCGTATAAGCCACCCCGCCTGGGAAAGTCTTTACTTCTCAGACTTTCCCGTCGTGTCGGACAATCTTATCCGCTCGTAGCTGACCAAGTCGATTTACAACCTTGGTAGACGGTGTTCGGCAGCTAGACATTGTGAAATTCGCCCTCCCACTTGCAAAAATCTTCTTACATCCGATTTTCGCAGTGGGAGGTAAACACACGAATTTCTTCATGTCTAAGCGAGCTGCCTCACAACCTTATAAAAAATAGAGGCGTTTTGCAAATCACGCCTCTTTTTTTGGCTTTTCTTTTTGCTGAAGTGATCATTTGTTTATTTTCGTAATTTACCTAGACTAGCGATTAATTCTTGTGCATGTTTTAAGGTTAAATCGGTAATTTCTGCACCGGCAAGCATGCGCGCTACTTCTTCTACCCTTTGATCCTCATCTAGCGGTAAAACCGTGGTTGAAGTACGACCATCTTGCACTTGCTTTTGAATCAAATACTGATTATCTGCCGCAGCCGCTACTTGTGGTAAATGCGTGATACACAATACTTGAGAGGAGCGGGCAATATTTAAGATTTTTTCTGCAATCGCTTGGGCCACCCGACCACTTACCCCGGTATCAACCTCATCGAAAATGATACTGGTCATCTGCTGGCTACGAGAAAAAATCGACTTCAAAGCGAGTAAAATTCTAGAAAGCTCGCCACCAGAAGCCACTTTCACTAAAGGTTTTAATGGTTCCCCTGGATTAGTTGTCAAATAAAACGACACTTGGTCAATTCCATGAAGTTGCAATTGTTTTTCTTTTTCAAAACGAACTTCAAACTGCGTATTTTCTAGGTATAATTCCTTGAGTTCTTGCATAATTTCCTTAGATAAATGAAAGGCAATCTCATGACGTTTTTGGCTGATGGCCTCAGCTTCACTCATCAAAGCTTTTTCTAAATCAGCCAATTGTGCTTCTAACTGATCTAGCTGGTCTTCTGATTGCATCGTTGCTTCCAATTCTTCGGTAATTTCAGCAAGATAGTCTAACATCTTCGTGATAGTATCGCCATATTTTCGTTTTAACCTCTTGATGACGGCTAGGCGTTCTTCAATTTCTTCTAAACGCGCTTCATCCATGTCCATCAAATCCATCTGTCTAGATATCCCTGTTGCGACATCTTGTAATAAATAATACGCATTTTGGACTTGCTCATTTAGCTCTTCATAAGCTGCATCAATCGGCGCAATTTCTTGTAACAAATCACCCACCTGCGAGATACCATCTAATAAATTCGGTTCATTCATCACAAGTGTTTGATGTGATTGGGCAAAAGCATCCATAATCTTTTGGAAATTCAATAGTTTTTCCCGTTCTTCAGTCAGAGCTTCTTCTTCGCCTTCAACTAAAGCCGCTTGTTCTAGTTCTTCTTTTTGATATTGCAGCATATCCATTCGTTGGATGTAGTGTTGTTCATTTGATTGGATTTGGTGCACACGACGTTTCAATTGTTGATATTCACTAAATTTTGCTTGATACTGCTTGATTTTCTCCTTAAATGCCTCATCTGCAAAACTATCGACAAAATCCAAATGCTTTTCCGGTTGCAATAACTGTTGGTGATCATTTTGCCCTTGAAT
>JAEWFE010000280.1 GCA_023389005.1 Bacillota bacterium | reverse complement strand
AATTTTGGGATGGTTGGTTCAATCGTTGGGGAGATTCCATTATCAAGCGTGATCCACAAGAATTGGTTGATTCGGTGATGGAAGTTATCAAACAAGGTAGTATCAACTTATATATGTTTCATGGCGGCACCAATTATGGTTTTATGAATGGTTGTTCAGCGCGTGGTCAAAGAGATTTGCCGCAAGTGACGTCTTATGATTATGATGCAATTTTAGATGAGGCAGGTAATCCAACAGCAAAATATCACTTGCTTCAAAAAGCGATGCAAGCTGAATTTCCAGATAACTTTTATGCGCAGCCGCTAGTCAAACAAATGGGGACTTATCCAGCAGCTCAGTTAAATGAATGTGTGAATTTGACGGCGACATTAGACACGCTTAGTCAAGTGTACCAAAGTTTTTATCCATGTAATATGGAAAGCTTGGGACAAAATACAGGATATATCTATTATCAAACCGAACTTCTACGCGATAAACAGGAGAAAGAAAAAATTCGCGTGATAGATGCGCGTGACCGTATGCAATTATTTATAAACCAAGAATTAGTGGCAACGCAATATCAAGAAGAAATTGGCGAAGAGATTATGGCAGCCTATCCAAGTGAAAAAGTCACGCTTGGTATATTGGTTGAAAATATGGGGCGTGTGAATTACGGATATAAACTCACTGCACCAACTCAAAGCAAAGGGATTGGTCGAGGAGTAATGGTGGATTTACATTTTGTCGGTCATTGGCAAATGTATCCACTGCCTTTAGAAGACGTTTCTAAAGTGGATTTCCAAGGAGCTTTTAAAGAAGGGCTACCTAGCTTTTACCGCTATACTTTCTATGTTGATTATCTGCAAGATACATTCTTGGATTTGCGTGGCTTTGGTAAAGGAATAGCTTTTGTTAATGGGCATAACCTTGGTAGATTTTGGGAAAAAGGACCACTTCGATCTTTGTATGTGACGCAAAAATGGCTAAAGGAGGGAGTAAACGAGATTGTCTTGTTTGAGACAGAAGGGAAATACAAAGAGCAATTGGTTTTTTCTAATGCAGCAATTATTGATTATTAATTAAGAGAGGCGATAGTAATGGCAATTATTGGTACACGAATTGATGGACGATTGATTCATGGTCAAGTAGCAAATTTATGGACAACAAAATTAAATATTAGTCGAATTATGGTAATTGATGATGAAGTTGCTCAAAATGACATTGAAAAAAGTGGTTTGAAACTTGCATGTCCAGCTGGAGTTAAATTAAGTATCTTGCCAGTGGAAAAGGCAGCAAATAATATTCTTGCGGGCAAATATGATTCTCAACGATTATTGATTGTTGCACGATATCCAGACCGCTTCTTAAGACTTGTGGAATATGGCGTGCCATTGAAAGAATTAAATGTCGGTAATATGTCACAAACGCCAGAAACCAGACAAGTTACTCGTAGTATTAATGTCGTGGACAAAGATATTGAGGCATTTGAAGCGCTTGATGCTAAAGGAGTTCATTTATATGCACAAATGGTTCCTGGAGATACAGCAAAAGACTTCATGCCATTGTTAGCCAAAGTGAAATAGTGAAAATGATAAAGGAGGAGTTTTCTTATGATTCATTGGTGGCAAATTCTATTATTAACGTTGTACTCAGCTTATCAAATCTGTGATGAGTTGACGATTGTGTCATCAGCAGGTTCTCCAGTATTCGCAGGACTTATTTCTGGTTTAATTATGGGCGATATGAAAACTGGTTTAATCATCGGTGGGGGCTTGCAACTCGTAGTTTTAGGTGTTGGTACTTTTGGGGGTGCGTCAAGAATCGATGCGACTTCTGGAGCAGTTTTAGCTACAGCCTTTTCAGTAGCACAAGGAATTGATCCTGAAATCGCAATCTCAACCATTGCCGTACCAGTTGCTGCTTTACTTGTATACACAGATATCTTAGGACGTTTCTCAACTACATTCTTCGCTCATAGAATTGATGCTGCGGTTGAAAGATTTGACTATAAAGGGATTGAACGAAATTACTTGCTAGGTGCTATTCCATGGGCTTTATCACGTGCATTACCAGTCTTCCTTGCTTTGGCATTTGGTAGTGGATTAGTAGAAACGTTAGTGAACTTTGTCAATGACGTGAAATGGTTAGCTGATGGCTTAACTTTAGCTGCTAGAATGTTACCTGGTCTAGGGTTTGCTATCTTACTTCATTACTTGCCAATTAAACGCAACTTGCATTACTTGGCTTTAGGATTTGGATTGACAGCTATGCTAACAGTCATCTTTGCAAATATCCAAACTTTAGGTGGCGCAGTAGCAGGTGTTGTGAAAGACTTTAATGGTGGAGCGTTCAAAGCTTTACCTATGATTGGTATAGCTATCATTGGTTTGTTCTTAGCAGTTTTACGTTATACAGCTACTCAACGTAGTGGCAATGCTGCAGCTACACCAACTTCTTCAAATAATGCAGAAAGTGGGGAAATTGAAGATGACGAAATCTAACTATAAATTAACCAAAGAAGATTTTACGCAAATTAA
>JAEWFE010000266.1 GCA_023389005.1 Bacillota bacterium | reverse complement strand
ACTGACCACGTTGAAGGCTTAAATCGAGCATTAAATAAAATTCGCATTAATATGGAAGACATCAATCGTTATGTAGATACTTGTCAAGATGATTTAGATAAGCTTGATAAGGAAACACATGACTTAGTAGATGCTGCGGCTCTAACCGAACAAATGATGCAATATGCAAATCGCTACCGTCATTCTCATCCTGATATCAAAGCTTCAATTGATCGGAGCTTAGATTTATTTACGAATACTTATCAATATCAAGAGGCACTTGATGAGATTGGCACTGCATTAGAACGTGTAGAACCATGTGCATTTGCGCGTATTGAAAACTTCTATTTCAATCATCGCGAATTAGTGTAAAACCACTGATAACTATGTCTATGAAAGAAGAGTGAGTTTATCTTGCTCTTCTTTTTTTGGTATTGGCAACTTGAAACGCATAAGAATTGTCGCTATAATGGTAAAGGTTTATAAATGAGGAGGAATTTTTTTGATCTATTTTGATAATAGTGCAACGACGAGTATTCATCGTTTAGCTTTAGATGCTTATGTAAGAACCAGTCAAACCATCATGGGAAATCCTTCTAGCTTGCATCGTTTAGGAACACAAGCCAATCGGTTATTACAAGAAGCAAGAAAACAAATCGCAGGCTTACTTGATGTACATACAGATGAAATTGTTTTTACAAGTGGTGGAACAGAAGGAAATAATTATATCATTAAAGGAACGGCTTATGAAAAACAAAATTTTGGTAAGCACATTATTCTTTCGGCTATTGAACATCCTTCAGTGAGTGAAACCTGTCAACAATTGGCTGCACAAGGTTTTGAAATTAGTGTTGTGCCTGTAGATAGTCAAGGTTTTGTGAAAATAGATGAGCTGAAAAAACTGATTCGCAAAGACACTATTTTAATTTCTATCATGGCAGTAAATAATGAAGTGGGAAGCATTCAACCGATTCAAGCAATCAGTGAAGTGCTTACAGCCTTTCCAAAAATTCATTTTCACGTGGATAGTGTACAAGCAATTGGGCAAATCCCACTTTCTGACTTTTTAACAGAGCGGGTGGATTTTGCAACATTTTCTGCTCATAAGTTTCATGGTCCGCGTGGTGTGGGCTTTATTTATAAGAAACAAGGCCGTAAAATTATGCCTTTATTAGCTGGTGGCGGACAAGAACAAAATCAACGTTCAAGTACCGAAAATTTACCTGCAATTGTGGCGATGGCTAAAGCTTTACGACTAAAACTCGATCAGCAAGCACAAAAAATGGCTAAGGTTGCCCAATTAAAAGATTCATTGAAGTCTGCACTTGTAGCGTATCCAGAAGTAGTTGTTTTTTCTGGTGTAGATCATTTTGCTCCTCATATTCTGTGCTTTGCCTTAAAGGGGATTCGCGGCGAGGTATTGGTTCATGCATTGGAGGAAAAGGAAATCTTTATCTCTACAACCAGTGCTTGTTCCAGTCGTAAAAAAATGGCTAGTTCAACCTTACATGCTATGAATGTTGAGGATAAAATTGCTAAATGTGCAGTACGTATTAGTTTAGACGAGAACAATACGATGGCGGAAGTAGAGCAATTTTTAATCGTGTTCCGCCAACTATATCAAAAATTTACCAAAGTGATGTAAGAAAGGATGAATAGATTGGAATATAGTGAAATTATGGTTCGCTATGGAGAATTATCCACAAAAGGCAAGAACCGTAAATCATTTATTATGCAACTGGCACAAAATGTGAGAAGTGCTTTAAGTGATTTTCCAAATATTAAGATTAAAGCTGACCGTGACCGAATGCATTTATTACTCAATGGTGAAGATAGTCATGCGGTTATTGAAAAACTACAGAAAGTATTTGGGATTCAAAATTTCTCACCTAGTATCAAGGTAGAAAAATCAATTCCTGCACTTATCACAGCAGTACAGACCGTGATGAAAGAAATTTATACTGGGACGGAAAGTTTTAAAATTACCGCCAAAAGAAGTGACCATGATTTTGAACAAACTAGTGAAGAGTTAAATTTAACCTTAGGCAATGCGGTCATCGATATTTTTCCAGATATTAAAGTGCAAATGAAGCGTCCAGATATTAACTTACGCGTAGAAATTCGCTTGGATGCGGCTTATATCTCTTATGAAACGATTCAAGGTGCTGGTGGTTTACCAGTAGGAACTTCAGGTAAGGGAATGTTGATGTTATCTGGAGGGATTGACTCACCTGTAGCGGGTTACTTTGCGATGAAACGTGGGGTAGAAATTGAAGCCGTGCATTTTGCTTCACCACCCTATACGAGTGAACAAGCCTTACAAAAAGCAAAAGATTTAACGGCTAAATTAGCGCCTTATGTCGGTAGTATTCAATTTATTGAAGTGCCATTTACTAAAGTTCAAGAAACGATTAAAGAAGTCGTTCCTCAAGGCTACTGGATGACGTTAACGAGACGAATGATGTTAAGAATCACGGATGAAATTTGTAAATTACGTCATGGTTTAATTATTTTAAATGGTGAGTCTTTAGGGCAAGTGGCTTCACAAACGTTGCAAAGTATGGTTGCAATTAATGAAGTGACCAATCGACCTGTTGTGCGTCCAGTTGCAACCATGGATAAGCTTGAAATAATAGAAGTAGCCCAACAAATCGATACTTTCGAATTAGCCATTCAACCATTTGAAGATTGCTGTACGATTTTTGCTCCACCACAACCTAAAACACGGCCAAAATTGGAAAAAGTTCATGAGTATGAGGAAAGATTTGATGTTGAAGGTTTGATTCAAGAAGCGCTTGCTGGATTGAAAATCTCAGAAATTACCCCTCATTCTAGTGAAGTTCGTGATGAATTTGCTGATTTATTATAATTATCCAACTGATTGATTGAGCGATATGATTTGCTGAATCAATCAGTTTTTACTATATCGTAAGCACTTTCACAAATATTAAATAAAAAATGTTTGGCTACTTGTAAGTTTGTGTCATTCGTGATAAACTCAAAATGTGAGACGATGAACAAAAATGAAAGGGAAAAATATATATGGAAGCCAAAAAAAAATTACCCAAAGCAACAGCCAAGCGTCTACCCGTCTATTTACGCTATCTAAATGTTTTGCAAGATAGTGGTGTGACAAGAATCAAGTCTAAAGGTTTTGCTGAAATTACCCAGATTCCTTCAGCAACGATTCGTCGAGACTTTTCTTATCTTGGTGAGTTAGGGCGAAGTGGATATGGTTATGATGTACCTTATCTGATAGAAGTTTTTAGCAATTTACTAGATGTGCAAGAAGAAAAACTAATCGCATTAATCGGGTTTGGTAATCTGGGAAAAGCCTTAGCCAAGAATAATTTTAGGAGAAACGGCAATTTAAATATCGTGGCAGTATTCGATAATAATCCTGAACTTATCCATCAAGAAGTAGAAGGATTTTACGTATACAGTATTGAAGAGTTAGCTCAAGTGGTACTACAAGAAAATATCACCGTGGCCATTACGACCGTGCCTAGTAAATTCTCACAAGAAGTAGTGAATCAAATTGTTGATGCAGATATTACCGCTATTTTGAGTTTTGCTCCTGACCGTGTCAATG
>JAEWFE010000255.1 GCA_023389005.1 Bacillota bacterium | reverse complement strand
CAAACCACCAAGCCGCCCCATATTGCAATTGACTTTTTATACCATGATTATTCACTTGGAAATTCGCTAAAGTATTGGCTAGCGGGATATTATAAATCGGATTTAAATTATACCAAATCATCTTAGGTAACTGATTGCTTCGAGCGTAATCATCTAATAATAGATTTAGATTCTGTGTCAAATACATTTGTTCCCCCATCGAATCAACGCCACAATCTGGACCAATCTTAGAATATAATTGCGTATGATTATTGCGAAGGGCACCAAAATGAACTTGAGTGACTAAACCATATTGATGATATAAACGGCATAGCTCTTTAAATATTGCACTTTGCCACTGTCTCACTTCTAATGGCGTTAAATACTGATTGGCCAAACGTTTTTTTAGAATTTCGTCACATTGTACTTGACTGACCTTTTCAAAAACAACTTCACCAAAACTAATATCACTTGCCTTACACCCATGATCAACAAAGTATTTCACGCGTTCTTCTAAAGCAGCCACGACATCACAAAAACGATGAATCTTCTGGTTAGTTACCTCAGCTAGTCGTGAAATAAATTCATTGAAATTGGCATGCTCAACAAAAACTTCATCTGGTCTGAAAGTCGGTGCAACTTCAACATGAAAAGCTGTATCTTGCGCGATTTTTTCATGCCACACTAAATTGTCTAGTGGATGGTCTGTTGTTCCGATAAAGTTTACCTTGCTCATTTGGATTAATTTTCTGGGACTCAATTTCTTGTCATGAATAATTTGATTTAACTTGTGATACATCTCTTCAGCATTTTCTTCTGTTAATAAATCAGTGATGCCAAACACATTTTTTAATTCCAAATGGCTCCAGTGATAAAGTGGATTGCCATAGGCATGACTGACTGTTTTCGCCCAAGCCTTGAATTTTGTCAATTTATCACTAGAACCGGTAATTTCTTTTTCAGGAACGCCATACGCTCGCATCAAACGCCACTTATAATGGTCTCCTCCCAGCCATAAATCAACAATATCTTCAAATACTTGATCTTCATAAATTTCTTTCGGACTCAAATGACAGTGAAAATCAAAAATGGGTTGATCTTTGACTTTTTGATAGAGCCTTTTTGCAGGTTCATTTTTTAACATAAAGTTTTCATCGTTAAAAGTCATGCGAACTGTCCTTTCTCTTTGTTTTATTTTCATTGGAAGCGATTTACAATTACACTATACAATTCATCCGATGATTTGTCAATGATTTGCGCAGAAAAAGAGCGGATTTTCTCTTTTTCCGCTCTTTTTACAAATATTCATCAGATGAAAATGCATTATTCTTAACCGAAAGCATGTGAAACATCATTTCATCATACGCAGTAACAGGATCTTTTTCTTGGATGGCTTTTAAAATGCGACGATGAGAATGAAGGGTATCACTTTTCATCTTACGTGTTGTGTAATTCGCATTAATCAAATGAATAGACTGATTAATGACCGGCAGCAAATTATCCATTGCAATATTTCCACTCATTCGCGCTAACATTGAGTGAAACTCGACATCTAGTTCTAAATGTTTAGGATCTTCCCGTTCAATTGCCGACTCAATTTCAAAAACAATCTTTTCTAGTTGTGCCACTTCTTCTGCAGTTGCACGTTTCGCCACTAATTCCGCAATTCTAGGTTCTAATAAATAACGTAATTCAAACAAATCAGCGGTCAATTTAGCTACATCTTTGACAAGCGAAAAACCCAACGGATCTTCTGATACACCTTTTTTGGGGCTTATATAGGTACCGGATCCCTGTCTTACTTCTAAAACATTGCGAGTAGCTAAACTACGAACAGCTTCGCGGATGGTACTACGACTGACATCCAATGCTTCAGCTAACTCATACTCATTCATTAGCTTATCGCCTACTTGATAGTCTTTTTCCTTAATTAAATCTAATAGGCGGTCAGTTGTTTGTTCTACTAATGATTTTGACATAATTCCCCCACCTTCTTTTCTTTGGGTTTATTATACCATGTAAACCTTTTATTGTTTATAGCCATAGTTAGGAATCTCCGTCCAACGTTTTTTAAAACTGCGCACCACTTGCTTAGGTTCTCGATTTCTAGAAAACACTCCTTTATGGTTACCTTTCACTCGTATTAACATCACATTAGTTTCAAAATCAGCGAAATTCCAAACTTGCTCTCCTACTAGATGAGGAATTTCATCAAAAACTTTATGACTCATTTCATAGTAATCCATCTGATATTCTTCAGTATAAGGAATCTCCCACATCGAATGCAAACCTGGTAAAGTATCCGCACCATATTCAGTCATCACGATTGGCTTTTCTGGATATTTTTTCTGCCACGCTAACAATTCTTCTCGTAAGCCAACTTCAGCTTTTGCTAAATCTCCATGATTTTTATACCATCCATAGTAACGATTCAAACAAAGAACATCTAGTAAGTCTGCCACCTCATCCTCATTAGGCCCTGCATTCATAATATTCACTAACGTTACTGGACGTTGTTGCGGATCCAAAGTTTTATAAAGCTTTATTAAAGGCTCAAAATAGTCTTTAGCACCTTTTTCATGAGAGGCTGGTTCGTTAGCTACAACCCACATGACCACACAAGCATAGTTTTTATCGCGAGCGACCAATTCGCGAATCACTTGTTCATGTGCTTGATGCGTTTCCATATTATCCCAAGTATTCCCCTTAGCCGTAGTTTGATTCATCAAATCCAATGCTGCATTAAAGTTTTGGAATAAACCAACAGCTGGCACTTCATCAATCACAACAATCCCTAGCCGATCTGCTAAACGCATCATTTCTTCTGAATAAGGATAATGCGAAGTTCTAAATGAATTTGCCCCAATTTCTTTTAATAAATTTAAATCCATTAAATTGGCTGCTTCATTTAGACCACGCCCGTTGATGTAAGTATCTTCATGCTTACCAAATCCTTTAAAATAAAAGGGCTTTTCATTAATTAAAAATTGTCCATTAGTCACACGAACTTTTCGTATACCAAACTCTTCTTCATAATAATCAACCGTCTTCCCTGATTTGATTATGTGAATTTGTGCAGTATACAAGTATGCATTCAAAACTTCCCAAAGATGCACATCAGAAATGATTGCTTGATTATTTTCCATTTCAGCTACTACTTGTCCCATTTCATCGATAATATCAATCTTCAACTCATCGTAATCTCCCTCAATTTGATACTCAAAATGAACAGTAGCCTCCGATAAATCATCTGATAAATCACTAAAAATCGTAATGTCTTGTAAATGCGTTTTTGGTCTGATGATTAATTTCACTGGTCGATGTATCCCCGCATAGTTAAAGAAGTCAAAATTTTCATAAACCTTGCTTCGAATGGTCCCATCCACTTGTTTCTCCTCTACATAATTTCCCACTGGAAGGGTCGAAAAATCAAGTTTATTATTTGCTTGGATGGTCACACGTAAATGGCTCTTCCCATCGTAAAGTTTAGCAGGAATCACACATTCAAACGGAGTGAATCCCCCAATATGTTCACCAATTTGGTATCCTTCCACATATACCGTTGCCCGATGCGTCACTGAGCCAAATCGCAAAACGAGCTCTTGATTTTCATCAACATCGGGAACGGCTATTTGACGTTCATACCAAAAATCGCCAATATAATTTCGCTTATCATTATCGACAATCACATCATTAAATGACGAAGGTACAACCATCACTTCTTTACCCTCTAGCCTTTTTTCTGCAAAATGTTCCCCTAATTGAAAATTCCAAACACCATTTAAGTCGATACTTGTTCTAGTTTTTGTATTCTTTGGATATAACATAATATATTCTCCTCTCATTATTGAAAAAGGATGCAACAGAATCAGTCACATCCTCTCATACTAAATTATTATTTATCTTCGTTTTCTTCTTGCACTGGATACTTAGAAATATCTACATAATCCATATCAGAAAGAGGAACGTTCTTTGCGATATCTCGTACACGTTCTACGTCTTTTGCAGCTTTCATCACATGAATTTTTTCTTGAATTTGAACCATTGTTTCTCGGTCTAACTTATAAAAACGCATTAAGAATAACGAAATTAGCAAAGCGATAATCGGAATAATCGCAAATAAAATAATTGTAGTCATCTTTAAAGATGATGTAAGTTCTGTTTCAACAGTTGGATAGGCTGATGCAAAACCAATACTAGCCAACACCCACCCAACAACCATCGGTGCAAATGAAGATGCGATGGAGTCAGTTAACGAAAAGATTGTGCCTATCATTCCTGACAAGTAGCGTCCTGATACTGAAGTTTCATAGTCTGTAATATCTGCTCCCATTGTTAACACCAGGCTTGAAGGCGCAGTAGAAGCATAACGAGCAAAGGCATATAGCACTAGGAATGTAACTGTGTATAAATCCCATTTTCCTAGATTGAGCGCACCTGGTTTACTTACAAACAATAAACCAGCAAGCAATGTTGCAGCAACAATGCCCACTTGTAAAGCAAGAATATAGGCAAAACGCAAACCTTTCTTACGTGCAATACTAGAAACACCTACTGTAATAGCTACTCCAGGTATAATCATTATTAAAGAGATTTGTCCCGATAAAGCATAATTACCCAGCAAAATACCAAATAGCATCACGGTTACAACAGAATCACTAAATAACTGTGCTACAAATTTAACCATCGCTGCTGATAAAGCCAAAACTTTTAAAGGCTGATTTCCCTTAATAACAGCCCAATAATCTTTTAATGAAGTTTTTTGTGTCTTTTCACCTAAACCAAAATATTTTTTATTATCTTTCTGCCAGATACCGATTAATGCGCAAATCCCCAGTAAAGCTGAGATTACAATAACTCCAAAAACAAATACTTTAAAAAATTCCGGGGTAAATCCTTTATACTTAGGAACAAGATAACCCGATACAATCATTTGTCCGCCAGAAAATAAAATTGTTGTAAAGATACCATCAAAGATATTGAAAACTGGACGCTGTTGAGGATCGTTAGTCAAAGCCGCTTGTCCCGCTTTTGTAATGGTTTGTTGCAAAGAATAACCAATTTTGTGGATAATCAAAGCAATTAAAAATAAAGGAATCTTCATCCCTTCACCAAAATGGTTGATATTGAATAACAAAATAAACGATAGCGCAGTTACGATATTTCCCATTACTAAAATAGGACGATATTTCCCAAATTTTGTATCTGTTTTATCTATCAAGATACCAATTGCAGGGTCAATCACACCATCAAAAACCCTAATATAACCCATCAGCTGGCTAACAAAAATAGCGGCTAATCCCAATATACCAGTAGAGAAATAGGTAACAAAACTAAAGGCAAACAAGTAGATATTCGTAGAAGTATTATTCAGTGTAAATAAAATTATCTGCCAAATTTTCGCTCTATTATATGCAACATGTTCATTAGTTAATGCTTTTTCGTTCACAGGAAAATCCTCCTTGTAAGTAAGATATCTGTAATCGCTTCCTGAATTCATCATACCATTTATGGCGATTTTTGTAAATAAATTTTATAAAATAATCTAAAACCACAAAAATCACGATATATTCATCCGATGAATCAAGAGCAATATCCGCATTTGTGCACAATCAAAATAATACTAATAAATCTTAATAATGTTTCATTACAAATTTCAGCAACTAAGCATTTTTTACAAAAAGAAAACATTTATATTATATTTTCACAAAGCAAACGAATATCCGAATTATTTCTGAGATATTATACAACTTATTAATAACACTTCTGTTGAAATAACTACTTCATTTTTATTAATTATCTTAACAAACTCCACGGTTCAAATAAAGCCCAGTATACTCTTGGTTTCAACTATGAGTGTTCTTGATTAATTAATAAAACGTCACATCGGTTTTGCGCCAGTGCATCAAAACGAAATAATTGCTAGAGTACATAAATTGTATTCAAAGACGGAAAAGAAAGGGAAGGCCTTAAGTGACTTCCATTGTGACTATTTAAAACTCGAGGAAGCAATGAATTGTTACAATAAAACCAGCACGTAGAAAATAAAATCTACGTACTGGTTTTATTTGTTATTCTATTTTATCCGGCATACATGCAACTTTGTCATCCATATCAGATAGGCCAAGAAGATGCGTAATTTCGTCATTATCGGATAATCATGTTGTAAAAAGCGAATATTATTCCAATGGCGAGACAAATCATTTCTTTGCCAATTATCCTTAGTCACAAATTGTCCACGAGTTGCGACACGATCATAATTTGCAGTAATAAATATTTTTTCCACCAAAGCGACGGTCATTGGCGGCTGATAATTTTCACGATATTCTTTTGTCGGAATATTAATCAATGCTTGTGATAATAAATCAAACCAATTTGCAGGATTTTCGTCCTTATATTGCCACATCGCCTTTTGTAAATCATTTGGTAAAGGAAACTGATAAATTTTCCCATTCAAGTAGCGGACACGTACACAAAATTTTTTACGTTTCTTTTTTGCCATGGTCACCTCCAAAATTTTTATCCCTATTCAAAAGATAAACACTTACAGCTAAAATGATTGCAAGTACAGTTGCCATCCAACGAGAAAGTGGGATGACCCAAGGCGTACGAACGAAAATAAATAAAAGACAGTTGAAAACAAATATCCCACCTATTGTAACTAACATTTTCCAACTATTTTTCTGACAATAGTTTTTTCCCATTAACCACAGGATGACAAAAGTTGATATACCAGCACATATACTACAAATCACGTACTCGCCAACATCTATTAGCTGCGGCGTACCTGGTTGAAAAAGGGATAAAAAATAACTTCCGATAAATACCACAGCAAAATAGGTCAACACCGCTAGCAAACTGAGCTTAACCATTTGTTTTGAATCATTGGGTAGTTGTTCAAGTAATTCATCAGCAATTGGTTGGGGATCTTTGCCGAAATAATCTTGAGCAGACACGCCGTTTTGTTGCGCTTCTAAAATATCTTGCAAAATACCGAGCAACATTTCTTCCGTCTGACGTTCATTTTTTCCCATACTATTCAGGCGCACATACACTAGCAAATCTTCATAGTATTGCTTATTGGCACCTTGGAGTTGTTTTTGTAAGTTTGCATTTTCTTTGATTAGACTACTCATTTTCCGCACCTCTCATCACTTGATTGACATTTTGCTTGAGTAACTGCCACTGGTTTTTGAAATGTATTAATTCTGCTTGTCCGTCTGGCGTGACCGAATAATATTTGCGTTTGGGCCCGGATTCGGATTCACGCATTTGACCTGTAATCCAACCTTTTTTCTCCATTGATAGCAATAAGGGATAAATCGTCCCATTGGAAATCTCGCTGAAACCATTGTCCGCCAAACGCTCACTCAAGGTATAGCCATAAAGTTCTTCTTGTGTTAATAATTGCAAAATACAGCCAGTTAGCACACCTTTTAATAGCTGCGAATCAATTTTCCCTGTCATTTTCTCACCTACTATCTTGCATTACAAGTCAACCATAGCACACTTCAACTATCTTGTAAAACATAATAGTAAAAAAATAAACACGGTAGCCTAAATCTATAGACTACCGTGCAAATGTTTATGCGTGTTTTAAAACTTTTTTTGCGAAGAATTTCAAAATCAATGGTGAAACCAACGTGCTGATTAAAATCGTGATAACCATTGGTGCGAAATATTTTTCAGGAATTAAGCCGCCTGTTTGACCGATTTGTAAGACAATCAGCGCCATCTCTCCACGTGAAATCGTCCCAGCTCCGACCATCCAAGCACTATTATTGGAAAATCCGGCCATTT
>JAEWFE010000253.1 GCA_023389005.1 Bacillota bacterium | reverse complement strand
AAATGGCCGGATTTTCCAATAATAGTGCTTGGATGGTCGGAGCTGGGACGATTTCACGTGGAGAGATGGCGCTGATTGTCTTACAAATCGGTCAAACAGGCGGCTTAATTCCTGAAAAATATTTCGCGCCAATGGTCATTACGGTTTTAATCAGTACCTTGGTGTCGCCATTGATTTTGAAATTCTTCGCGAAAAAAGTCTTAAAACACGCATAAATATTTGCACGGTAGTCTATGAAGTTAGGCTGCCGTGTTTTATTTTTTGCTATTATGTTTTACAAGATAGTCAAAGTGTAGTATGATTAGCTTGTAATGCAAGATAGTGGGTGAGAAAATGACAGGAAAAATTGATTCGAAGCTATTAAAAGGTGTGCTAACTGGCTGTATTTTGCAATTATTAACACAAGAAGAACTTTATGGCTATACCTTGAGTGAGCGTTTGGCGGACAATGGCTTCAGTGAGATTTCCAATGGGACGATTTATCCCTTATTACTTTCGATGGAGAAAAAAGGTTGGATCACAGGACAAATGCGTGAATCAGAATCCGGCCCCAAACGTAAATATTATTCGGTCACACCAGACGGACAAGCAGAATTAATACATTTCAAAAACCAGTGGCAGTTACTCAAGCAAAATGTCAATCAAGTGATGAGAGGTGCGGAAAATGAGTAGTCTAATCAAAGAAAATGCAAATTTACAAAAACAACTCCAAGGTGCCAATAAGCAATATTATGAGGATTTGCTAGTATATGTGCGTCTGAATAGTATGGGAAAAAATGAACTTCAGACGGAAGAAATGTTGCTTGGTATTTTGCAAGATATTTTAGAAGCGCAACAAAATGGGATGTCCGCTCAAGATTATTTCGGCAAAGCTCCCCAACCGATTGCCGATGAATTGCTTAAACAGCTTCCAAATGATGCAAAACAAATGGTTAAAATCAGTCTATTAGCGGTATTGACCTATTTTGCGGTGGTATTTATTGGCAGTTATTTTGTATCCCTTTTTCAACCAGGTGTGCCACAGCTAATAGATGTCGGTGAGTATGTGATTTGTAGTATATGTGCCGGTATTTCGGCCTTTGTCATCTTGTGGTTAATGGGAAAAAACTATGGTCAGAAAAATAGTTGGAAAATGTTATTTACAATAGGCGGGATATTTGTTATCAACTGTCTTTTATTTGTTTTCGTTCGTACGCCTTGGGTCATTCCACTTTCTCGCTGGATGGCAACTGTACTTGCAATCATTTTAGCTGTAAGTGTTTATCTTTTGAATAGGGAGAAAAATTAACATTTCGGAGGTGGCAATGGCAAAAAAGAAACGTAAAAAATTTTGTGTACGTGTTCGTTGCTTGAATGGAAAAATTTATCAGTTTCCTTTACCAAATGATTTGCAAAAGGCGATGTGGCAATATAAGACTGAAAATCCTACAAATTGGTTTGATTTATTATCACAAGCATTGATTAATATTCCAACAAAAGAATATCGCGAAAACTATCAGCCGCCAATGACCGCCGCTTTAGTGGAAAAGATATTTATTACTGCAAATTATGAGCGTGTCGCAACTCGTGGACAATTTGTGACTAAGGATAATTGGCAAAGGAATGATTTGTCCCGTCATTGGAATAATATTCGCTTTTTACAACATGATTATCCGCTGATGACGAAATTACGCATTTTCTTGGCCTATCTGATATGGATGACAAAGTTGCATATATGCCCAATAAAATAGCATAACAAATAAAACAGCACGCAGAAAATAAAATCTACGTGCTGTTTTTATTGTAGAACTTCATTGCGTTCTCAAGTTTTAAATAGTCACAATGGAAGTCACTTAAGGCTTTACCTCTCTTTTCTGTCTTCGCATACAATTTATTTACTCTATCAATTATTTCTTTCTGATATTGTTTGCAGAATGATAACTCTTTGAAAAGAAGGTACTGTTGCTTGATATCTAAACTTGGAATATCGATTTTTTGATAGCAATTTTTAGGAACAGGAATCATTTTTCTGATGTCTAATACAGATAAGAGGTGGTATTTTTCAGTAGTGCTATTAGGCATTTGCTTATATATTGCCCCTTTTTTATTTGTAGTAATATCTACAGTTTCAAAAATAGTTATATAATTGTTTGTTTTTAATCGTTGTTTACTATGCTTAGTTTTAGCAGAAGTTAGCGGTATAAAATATTTTAGATTTTTGACATTAACAATTATCCCAATATAGGGCTTCGTCTCATTAATATAATTGGGATTAAAATATACTTGGTTATCAATAGTATAAAGATAATTCGTATAGTCGAAATCAATCGTATAAAATGAAATTTTATTATTAATGAATTGCATAATATCCTCCAAAAAATAAGAAGAGCTAGGCAATATTACCTAGCTCTTCCTTTAACGTCCACCTTTGGGATACAGGCAGTGGGTCGCCTCCTTTAACGTCCACCTTTGGGATACAGGCAGTGGGTCGCCTCCTTTAAATTCTAAATAAATTTTATCATCAAAGCTATTTGAAGTCAAAAAAAATCAATGGAGAAAATTCTCAACTTAATAACTATTTCATAGATGCCGATTGAGAAAGTAAGGTGACAGGTTACTTAGCAGTGGAATAAGTGTAGGATTGATAAACTGATTTTATAACAAGATTATTCAGTTATGATAAAGCAATTTAATGGGATTATTGTAAAGAGTTGATTTGAAATCTATTTCAGAACATGAAATGCATTCCTTTGTAAGCGTTATCTATTTACTATAAAAATATCACGCTCTATAATGAGACCATCAAATGAAAGAAAGGAAGTTTTGGTGTTTTATGAAAGACAAAGTGTTGGATGCAATGCAGAAATTTTCTCGCGCAATGTTTTTCCCAGTTTTAATTTTACCAATTGCGGGTATTTTAATTGCGATAGGAAATGTTTTGACGAATGCAAGGTTGATTGAGTTGCTGCCATTTTTAAACAATCCTGTGACAATGGGATTTGGAAGTATCCTATCAGCTTCATTACTACCAGTTCTTACAAATTTAGGCGTTATTTTCTGTGTTGGGATTGCAATAGGATTAGCTAGAAAGAAAAAAGCAGAAGCGGGATTTACCGCCTTGCTAGGATATTTAGTTTTTCTTTATGCAATGAATAAATTTTTACAATTGCAAAATCACTTAGTTGCACCTGATAAATTGCAAGGCTCTGGTCAAGCTATGGTATTAGGGGTACAAGTTTTAGATATGGGCGTATTCCTTGGAATTATTTTAGGAATTATTGTTGCTCTAGTTCATAATAAGTTTATTGATACAGAGTCTAATAATGCTTTTCAAATTTATGGTGGTGCTAGATTTGTATTTATTGTATTGATTCCTATCTTGGTTATTTCAGCTATTATTTGTTCATATGTATGGCCAGTTGTTCAGTCAGGAATTGATCATTTAGGATTAATAATCAAATCTTCAGGTAATTTTGGAATTTTCTTATACGGAATGTTGGAAAGACTATTGATACCAACTGGATTACATCATTTAGTATATACACCATTCTTATATACTTCATTAGGAGGGTCTGTTGATGTTGCGGGTCATCTTTATGAAGGTGCGCGTAATATATACTTTGCTGAAATTGCTGATCCTGCTGTAAAAGTTTTATCTAGAAGTGTAATTTGGGATGCAAGAGGTATTTCTAAAATGTTCGGATTAATTGGTGCATGTTTAGCACTGTATCATATGGCTCCGGCTGAAAATAAAAGAAAAGTAAAAACAATCTTAATTCCAGCTGCTGTTACTTCTTTTATTGCAGGGGTAACAGAACCTATTGAGTTTTCATTTATGTTTGTTGCACCAATGTTGTTTGTTGTACATGCTGTTTTAAGCGGATTAAGTATGGTTACTTTAAATGTACTAGGTTCTCGAGCTATTGGTCCAAACGGTTTTATTGATTTCTTGCTATATAATGTCCCCCTAGGATTTGAAAAAACTAGATGGCCAATCTACATTTTAGTTGGATTGATATATTTTGTTCTATACTATGTAATTTTTAGATTCTTAATTAGTAAATTTAATTTACAAACAATCGGAAGAGAACAAGGAAATAGTGAAATAAAACTTTATGATAAGAAAGATTACATTGAGAAGAAAGAGCAAGAAAAAGCTTCACAGGCGGACATAAAAACTTCTTCTGATGATGTATCTGCAACGATTGTAGAAGGATTAGGTGGAGAAGATAATATTGTTTCTGTATCAAATTGTTATACTCGCTTACGTCTAGTAGTAAAAGATGCTAACAAAGTAAATGATGAAATATTAATGAATAAAACTGATGCAAAGGGTGTCATGAAAAAAGGAAACAATGTTCAAGTTGTTTACGGATTAACTGTAACTAAAGTTAGAGAAAACTTAGATAGATATTTAGGAAAGGAAGAGGAAGAATAATGAGAGAATTTTCAGTTGTAATTGCAGGTGGAGGTAGTACGTTTACTCCAGGAATTGTTATGATGCTGTTGGATAATCTAGATCGTTTCCCAATCAAAAAGCTAAGACTATATGATAATGATGAAGAAAGACAAGGAATTTTAGGCAAGGCATTAAAAATAATGCTCTCTGAACAGGCTCCAAATATAGATTTTGATTATACTACTGATCCTGTTGAAGCTTTTTCAAATATGGACTTTTGTATGGCTCATATTCGTGTGGGTAAATATGCAATGCGTGAAAAGGATGAAAAGGTACCATTACGACATGGGGTCTTTGGACAAGAAACTTGTGGCCCCGGTGGGATAGCATACGGACTTAGAAGTATTACAGGTATGTTAGAAATTATTGATTATATGGAAAAATACGCACCAGATTGTTGGATGTTAAATTATTCAAATCCTGCAGCGATTGTAGCTGAAGCTTGTAGAGTATTGAGACCAAACTCTAAAGTATTGAATATTTGTGATATGCCTGTCGGAACATTACGACGAATGTCACAAATTATTGGGAAAAAACCTAAAGACTTATTAGTTAGATATTTTGGATTAAACCATTTTGGATGGTGGACTAGTATCAAAGATAAAGAAGGAAATGAGTATATAGAGAAAATTAAGGATTACGTGTCGGAAAATGGGTACTTAACTCAAATAGAAGTAGATACTCAGCATATGGATTTGAGTTGGCAAGAAACACATAAGAAAGCAAAAGATTTATTAGCTGTTGCGCCTGAATTCTTACCAAATACGTACTTAAAATATTATTTATATGGGGACTACGTATATGAACATATGATGGAGCATCCTGAATATACTAGAGCAAATGAAGTAATGGATGGGCGTGAGAAAAAAGTATTTGATCATGCGAAAAAAATTATTGAAAATAACTCTGCAGATAAAATCGGATTCGATATAGACTCTCATGCAACCTTTATTGTTGATTTAGCTCGTGCAATTGCATTTAATACTCAAGAAAGAATGGTTATGATTGTTGAAAATAATGGTGCTATTGCTGATTTTCCTGATGATGCAATGGTTGAAGTCCCATGTATCGTGGGATCAGATGGTCCAGAACCCCTTGCACAAGGTCAAATTCCAACGTTCCATAAGACATTAATGTACCAACAAGTTATGGTTGAAAAATTAGTTGTTGAAGCGTATGTAGAAGGTAACTATCAGAAATTATGGCAAGCGCTGACTTTATCTAAAACAGTTCCAAGTGCAAAAGTGGCTAAAGAATTATTGGATGATTTAATTGAAGAGAATAAAGATTTTTGGCCAAAATTGAAATAACGAAATTAACTCAGAATATTTGTTTAAAAATATTCTGAGTTTACTTTACAAATTCTTGTACGATAAATTCAAAGAGTAGAATGAGTTTTCCAAAGAAACTAGTATAATGAATATTTTGTCTATCAAGTGGGCTTTCATCAGAGACTTCAAATGTTATATCAGAAAGAAGACCGCATCTAGAAGTTGGATTTCCAGTAAATAGTATATTAGGAACGTGTTTTAAATGACAATATTTCATTTTTTCAAAAACTTTTTGAGTTTCACCTGACTTAGAAATTGAAATGAACATACAGATATCATCTACGTTATTCTCTAAAACTCCTGATGAATCTGTTGCATTTACAGCCAAAGTTTTTATTCCATTAACTAATAATTTTTTTTGTAAATAATCTGCGAGGATGCTAGAAAAACCATTAGCATATATCATAATAAATTTATTAGATTGGAAATATATATTTTTCATTTCTTGGATTAGAGGTTCTAGTTCTTCTGTATTCATTTGGAAATCTAGTACATCATTAACAATTTTATTATGCGTAGTAGGACGACTTTTTAGGTAATAGAACAATTCTTGAGATCCAGAAAACTCTAATTTTTGTGCAAGACGTACGATTGTTGCTGGAGAGGTAAATGCTTGTTTAGAGATTTCTTTTAAAGATAGATTATCTAAGTTGTCAATGTTAGAAACTAAATAAGTTAGGATGTTTAGCTCATTTGATGATAATATTTTTCCTTTGGTGATTAAATCTAAATCCATCAAAAATTCCTCTTTTCATGAAATGTTCGTATAAGTATAATAACATTATTTTATTTATTAACCAACAGAAAGGTGTTTAAAAAATGCAAATCGGAATGATTGGTCTAGGAAAAATGGGAATCAATTTAGTTGAGAATATGTTGCGAAATGAGATTGAAGTATCTGCATTTGATATTAGTGAAAATGCAAGAAAGCAAGCACAAAAAATAGGTGCAACTGTTATTCAAGACGTTGAAAGTCTAAGTAATCTTCCTAAGCCGCGAATTGTCTGGATGATGTTACCTGCTGGAAAAGTTACCAATCAAATGGTTCATCAATTGAGTGAGATTTTAGAGCCAGGCGATTTACTAGTTGATGGAGGAAATTCTTTTTATCAAGATTCCATAGCAAATGCCAAATGTTGTCAATCAAAGGAAATCTATTTTTTTGATTGTGGTACATCAGGTGGTGTGGATGGCGCTTTAAACGGTGGCAATTTCATGATTGGTGGCAATGAGGAAATGTTTCATCGATACTTACAGCCCATTTTTGAAAAAATTGCGCAAAAAGATGGTTATCTATATACTGGAAAAGTAGGCAGTGGACATTATTTGAAAATGGTGCATAACGGAATTGAATATGGCATGATGCAAGCCATAGGTGAGGGCTTTGAAATATTGGAAAAAGGGCCGTTTGATTATGATTTACATTCAGTTGCTTATTTGTGGAATCATGGTTCTGTGATTCGTTCATGGTTGATGGAATTAATGGCTGAATCATTTGAAAAAGATGTCCATTTAGATAAGTTAACAGGTGTGGTTCATAGCTCAGGTGAAGGCTTATGGACGATAGAAGAAGCACTTAAATTAGGTATTCCAGCACCAATTATCACCATGTCGCTACAGATGCGGCTACGTTCACAACAGTCAGATACTTTTGCGGGGAAGGTGGTTTCTTCTTTACGCAATGGATTCGGGGGTCATGCGGTTGAGCAAGCAAAATAAGTACTATTTAGGGGTGGATGTTGGGACCACTTCGACCAAGGCGGTTCTTTTTGATCAGACCGGTCAGATGGACAAGACGTTTCAAAAAGGCTATCCATTAATGACTGATTTAACGGGAAAAGCCGAGCAAAATCC
>JAEWFE010000173.1 GCA_023389005.1 Bacillota bacterium | reverse complement strand
AATGCAAGCTGCAGGAAGAATGTAAGAAAGGAAATAGGTTGATGGAAGTCGAAGAAACAATTGATTTAAAAGATATTTTTACGATTATTAAAAAGCATGTTTTTACCATTATCGTATGTATGTTTGTAGGGTTAGGTTTAGCAGGAGGATTAACTTTCTTTGTATTAACACCAAAATATAGCTCACAAGCTCAGTTAGTCGTAACTTTACCACAAAACCAAAACACAAATACAAATGATGTCAATGTAAACCTACAAATGATCAATACTTATAAAAATCTGATTAAAGGGGATTTGATTTTAAATAAGGTAAAAGATCAATTAAAAGAAAACTATGGCATCAATATGACTGTGCAAGAAATTGATAATGCGATTGATGTCGTACAGTCAGAAAACTCATTGATGTTCTCATTGGTGGCTACTTCTACTAAAGCTTTAGATGCAGAACGTTTAGCCAACACAACCGCAACAATCTTCAAAGATACTGTCAAAGACGTCTTAGGAGAAAGTGTTGATAAAATTTCAATTATTTCAAATGCAACAGTCAACAATACACCAATTTCACCAAACAATACACGTAACTTGCTTATTGGGGTGTTAGCAGGGATGATTGTTGGTTTTGGAATGAGTTTTGCCGTTGAATTCTTAGACCGCACAGTCAAAGCAGAAAAATTTGTGCGCGACGAATTAGGCTTAACTATCTTAGGAACGATTCCACAATTATCTGCCAAAGAATTACAAGACAATACACGTCGAGCATCTGGACATATGGTATCCTCAAATAGCGGACACCATCATTCTGAAAATAGTAAACATCGTCGTTCAAGAAGTCGTGTGTAGGAAGGTGAATATAAATGGCAAAGAAATATGATAAGAAAAACTCAACAGCTACGAAGCCGGTGAACTTAATTACGCTTTTAAACCCAACTTCACCGATTTCTGAACAATATCGTACCGTTAGAACCAACTTGCAATTCGCAGTTGCTGGGGACCAACCTTTACGCAGCATGACGGTGGTTTCATCTGGCCCTGGTGAAGGAAAATCAACTTCATCTGCCAACTTAGCAGTCGTTTTTGCCCAAGCTGGTCGTCGTGTATTATTAGTTGATGCGGATATGCGTAAAGCAACCGTGCATAAAACATTTGGCCTAAGTAATGAAGTAGGGCTAAGTAATTTAGTCAGTGGGCAACAGTCTGCCTCATCAGTGATTCAACCATCTGGTGTAGATAATCTATCAGTGATGACAGCTGGTCCAACCCCACCAAACCCAGCAGAATTGCTAAACTCTCGTCGTATGAATGTGGTAATGGAAGAGCTATATCAAATGTTTGATTTAATTGTGTTCGACTTACCACCAGTAATGACCGTGGCTGATGGTTTAATTATGGCTTCGAAAACAGATGGTACCGTAGTGGTTGTTCGTGAAGGTGTCACACGTAAAGATTCTATCTTAGAAGCGAAAAACCGTCTCATCCAAGCTAAAGCACGCATTTTAGGGGTTATCTACAATGGTGCGGAACAAATGAATGAAAGTAGCTACTATTACTACTCAGATAAATAATCAATCTTTAATAAGGTGAGCGTTGTCTTGCCTTATTTTTTTTTGAACAAAATTATTGGCTGTGTTATAATATGATAAAATTTATCGTGAATATTTACACGATAGCAAAAGAATGGAGTGGAAAATGATGAAAAAGTGTCCAAATTGTCAAACAGAAGTGGAAGAAGAGGCGTTGGTTTGTCCTCAGTGTGGTTATCAGTGGGAGACAAATGCTGAGAAAGTAGAGCAAGTCGTGTCTGAAGAAGTTGTATCCGAAGAAAAGACCCAAAGCGTTCAACAAGCAGCCAATGAAGAAGTGTCAAATCCAGAAAATGAGGATAAAGCACAAACAATAGTTGCACCACAAACACCTGAAGAATCTGAAGAAGAGACAAAAAACCAATCTTCAGAAAACAGCAAAAAAGTATTGGATTTTGAAAAACTAGATGATTTTGAAGCGTTAAAGCCGCATGTCGATCAAGCAAAGAATTATTTTGAAGAGCTTAAAGCGACCATCTTGCATCCAACCATCGGAGAAATCAAGTATAAAACGTTAGGTATTATTAATTTCATTGTGATTGGTTTATTATTTTCATTGACTTTCTCGAGATTGCTTGGCGTGATGCTAAAAGGTATCTATGGAGCGATGAATCAATTTACGAACATGTTTGGTTTTGGTCATTCATCCTATGGTAGTTCATCGATTTCGGCCTTTCCAATGTTTTGGTTGTTCTTATTAGCTATCTTTTTAACACAAATTATCTTAGTGTTGGTCTACTGGATATTTGAAATCATTATGCAAAAAGAAGGAGCCAGCTTTAAAAATGCCTTAGACCAAATTTTTGAACCATTAAGTGTCTTAGTAGTAGTGGGCATCGTGGCTTTTGTTTTTGCTTTACTGGGTTCAGCTTTCTTAAAATTAGCGCTGATTCTTTGCGTGTTATATTTATTGATTTTACGCTATAGTTTTGATGGAAATATTTGGTTAATTGCCAATCCTAAGGGCTTCAATCGTTTTTATATTACGATGATTCCAGTTGTACTATATAGTGTAGTCAGTTACTTTGTTTTCAAAATCGTCCTTGGTGTGTTAATCGAAAATTCAAATATCTTAGGAATAATCGAAAATATGCTTCGTTTCTAAAAGTAAAAAAAAATCTCAGTTGGTTTCAGATGAGGGACCGACTGAGATTTTTTTGTTTCCTTTGTGTCATATAGGATGATGTAAAAGCGTTTAATAAGGAGTTAATGTACACGCCGGAAACCTCTGTAAAACACAAAGTAGTATAATTATAACATGGATAAGTTTGTTGGTAAATAAAATTTAGTTATGAAAATAGAAAATAAACGTTGAATAATAAATATTTCTAAGTGTTATTGTCATGATAGATGGTATTAAAAGCCTGGATTAAATAATATAGTATAAAGTGATAAGATTTTACTATCGCTGAAAATTTTCAAATTAGTTGCGAAAATATAGTGTACTCAGATATAATAGCCTCAAATTCTTTGAAAGGATGATGCGCATGACCAGAGCGATTATTGGTATTGCAGCAAATGAAACGTTTGATCCAGGTAGTACGCTTTATCATTTGCCTGTCAGCTACACCCCAAGAGGATATATTGAAGGGGTTCAAAATGCTGGTGGGATTCCGCTATTATTACCAATTACTGATCCTGACTATGCAGAAACTTATGTCAGTCAGATTGATAAGTTGGTATTAGCAGGTGGGCAAGATGTATCACCAGAAATTTATGGACAAGCACAAAAGACAGATGGTAATTATTCAAAAGCACGCGATGACTTTGAACAAGCCTTAATTACCGAAACACTAAAACAAGGAAAACCGATTTTTGCGGTCTGTCGTGGGATGCAGCTACTAAATGTTTATTTTGGTGGCACCTTGTATCAAGAAATTGGTCCCTTAAGCGGTGTCGAACATATGCAAGATCCTATCCCTCGTGAAAAACCCTCACATGACCTGCTGTTAGAAAAAACAAGCAGTTTACATACCATTTATGGCAACCAAGGGAGAATCAATTCTTTTCATCATCAAGCCGTAGAGAGACTTGGCGAAGAATTACAAATTACTGGCAGATGTAGTGATGGGATGGTTGAATCTATCGAAAACAAAAAGCGTCGTATTCTAGGGGTTCAATGGCATCCGGATTTTGCTTATACGCATTTAAAGCAAGAACAAGAAGTATTTGATTATGTCGTCAAACAATTATAAAAAGGAAGGAAGAATGAAATGAAAAAAGTTGTTAGTTTATTATTTGTAGCGAGTCTTTTCTTAGCTGCATGTGGCAATTCAGCAACAACCACTAAGGAAAGCAAATCAACCAAACAAGAGATTGCAGTATCAACACCAGGTGAATTATCTACACTTGATAGTGCCCAATATACGGATGTCAACAGTTCAGATATGATTGGTCAAGTATCAGAAGGTCTATATCGTTTAGACAAAGATGGCAATCCCGAGCTTGCGATGGCCAAAGAAGAGCCTAAAGTAAGTGAAGACGGCTTAACCTATACGTTCAAATTACGTGAGGCTAAATATAGTGATGGGACGCCGGTTCGTGCACAAGATTTTGTGTATGCATTTCAAAATGTGGTTGATCCTAAAACAACTTCTAGCTCAAGTCATCGGATGGATATCTTCAAAAATGGTGAAAAAATTCGTAATGGTGAACTGCCTGTTGACCAATTAGGAGTTAAAGCACTTGATGACCAAACACTAGAATTAGATTTAGTCGCACCAGCACCATTCTTACCAGAAATTTTGACAGGTACACCATTTATGCCAAAACAAGAAAAATTTGCCTCTGAAAAAGGTAAAGCTTATGGAACAAGCGCAGATAACTTTGTTGGCAATGGACCTTTTGTGATTAAAGGTTGGGATGGTAATAATGAAAGTTGGACCTTAGAAAAAAATTCGACATACTGGGATGCAAAAAATGTGAAGTTGAAAAAAGTGAAAGTACAAGTCGTCAAAGAAATTGCGACAGGCGTCAACTTATTTAACGATGGTCAATTAGACTATACGACGTTGAGTGATGTTTATGCACAAAACAATCAGGATAACAAATTAGCCCACTTTGTACCTAAAGCGATGGTTGGTTATATCAGCGCAAACCATAAACGTCCTGTAACCGGGAATTTACATGTACGCCAAGCAATTTTACAAGCTATCAATAAGAAGAGCTATACGAAGAATGTCTTATCTGATGGGTCACAACCGTTAAATGGTTTTGTTCCAACTAACTTTGCGAAAAATCCAGAAACTGGTGAAGACTATCGTAAAGAAGCTGGCGACTTGATGCCTTATGATTTAAAAGCTGCTCAAAAGAACTGGGAATTAGCGAAAAAAGAATTAGGTAAAGATGAAATCAAGTTGGAATTACTCGCTTCTGATACCGCTACTTCTAAAAAGACGGTGGAATTCTTACAAGGTCAGTTACAACAAAACTTACCTGGTTTGAAAATTGACATTAAAAACGTACCATTGCAAAACCGTTTAGACTTACAAGACAAGAGTGAATTTGATTTAGTGTATGGTACTTGGACCCCAGACTACGCAGATTCAATCAATTTCTTAGAGTTCTATGATTCTACGGGTGGGCTAAATTCATCAGGTTATGCTAATAAAGCATATGACGCAGGATTAGAAGAAGCCCGCACTACTTTAGCCAAAGATCCAGCCAAACGTTGGAATAAATTGATTGAAATGGAAAAACAATTAGTCGAAAAAGACACAGCTGTTTTACCATTCTATCAAGGAAGCGTGGCCTATCTTAAATCAGAACGCCTACACGGATTACAAGTCTTCCCATTCGGCCGCACTGTATCTTACCGACTTGCATACGTAAAATAAGGTTGTAAATCGACTTGATTAGCTACGAGCAAAAGGTTATCAATCAACTTGGTCAAATACGAGAAAATTCATGTGTTACCTACTGCTAAGAAAATCGGATGAAAGGAGATTTTCTTAAGCAGGAGGGTGAATTTTCCGAGTATTTAGTTGATTGATACCGAGAAAGATAAG
>JAEWFE010000108.1 GCA_023389005.1 Bacillota bacterium | reverse complement strand
TCAATTGGTCCCAAGATAGATTCGTTGAACAATTATCTTCAACTGCTTTTAGAATCTTTTTATACTTAGTAACACCATCTAAACCAATGACTTTATTAACAATTTTAGTTACGACTTCACGTTGACGACGCTGACGACCAATATCCCCTTCTGGATCTTCATAACGCATCCGAGCATAGGCTAATCCAGATTCACCATTTAAATGATGTTTGCCTTTAGGAACGTGCACACCATCAAGTGTAAAATCAATCTTATTGTCTACAGTGATACCACCCACCGCATCGATTAAATCACTTAAACCAGTAAAGTTAATGGCAATATAATGATCAATTGGGACATCTAATAAATATTCAATGGAATTTAAAGACATCTTTACGCCACCAAAAGCATAAGCATGATTTAATTTATCATAAGTATCGTAGCCAACGATTTTAGTATAAATATCACGGTCAATACTTACTACTGTAGTTTTTTTCTGTCTGGGATTAAGCGTAACAATCATCATCGTGTCACTACGACCTTGTTCAGTACGTCCTAGCCCACCAGTATCAAGTCCAAGTAAAGCAATCGTAATTGGATCACGATCTTCATAACTAATGGCCTTTTCTCGTTTTGGCGAAGTTGCACGTTCAATCTTTTTACTAATTGCATTAAAAGTAGCATTGGCATCTTTGTAGGCAAAAGTAGCCCAAACCGTCGCACTAGTTACAACAACTGCAATCACTCCTAATATTGCAATAATAATTTTTTGATATAATTTCATAATACACCTCTAAAATAAAAATACCTTAAAAATTGGTATTTAATAAAAGAAAACTACGGGATTTTCTTGATATCTCCCTACAATATTTAAGGTACACATCACATAGATTTTGCCATAACTTACATAGTTGAGCAATACCTCACAAATTTTATTACAAAAATTTAAAGAAAAAGAAATATTCGCAATGTTTTTAAATAAAGCTGACCACTTAAAAACGAGAATGATAGATAAGCCATCATTAACTTATCCACCATTCTCATTAAAAAAATAGTAAAAATTATAATTTAACAACTTCGGCTGCTTGCGGACCACGCGCACCTTCAACAATTGTAAAAGATACTTCTTGTCCTTCTTCTAATGATTTATAGCCTTCCGTTTGAATCGCAGAAAAATGAACAAAAATGTCCTCTCCTTGATCATTCGTAATAAAACCAAAACCTTTTTCATTATTGAACCATTTTACTGTTCCGTGTTCCATGAAAGAAAAACCTCCAAAATTTCATTCAGACAAAAAAACTGTCTTGGTAAGATTATACCACAACTGAAAACGTTCGCAAGTTAAATTTATAGATGTGCTAATAATTTATCTTGATTCACCTTTGGAAAGTGATTCATTAGTTCATGAATTTGTTTCAATACAACAGGCATCAAACCAGCAACATCATTTTCTATCTGCAAGACAAGTAATGGTTCATGTAAACTAAGACGAAGTAAAAACCAACCATCTCCATAACTATCTCTTAAATTAAAACGAACGCCTTCATGATTTTCTAAGTCAATCATAAAACCTGCAATCTTAGCATCTTGGAAATATTGAATGACTTCTAGTCCTAGCTGTTTAAAATCTGCAACTTCTAGTTTAAAGCGTACTTCTAGCGTTTCTGCAGGTTGTTTTAAATCTGTAATCAAATCATCTAGAGTGCGATTTTCTGCTACTAATTTAGGTAAAAGCATTAATACTTTAGCAATCACATAGGCACCATCATCTAAGAAATAATTTTCTTTGAATGCTGCATGTCCGCTTGTCTCAATTGCGAGTTGACAATCAATCCCTTCTTTATTTAAATCAATCGCCTTATTAATCACATTGCGATAACCTGAAATGTAGCGTACTTGATGGCCACCGAGTGATTCAATAAAAACTTTTAAATGACTGCTAGTCGGTGAGTTTGTGACAATACTAGTGCCGGGATGTTCTTGAATAATCATTTGACTTAAAACAGCAATCAAATTATTACGATTTAAAAAAGTCCCATTCTTTGTAACTAGTGCACTGCGGTCAACATCGGTATCAAAAATAACTCCTAAATCTGCATGATTTGCTAATACAGCTTGACGAATACTAGTCATTGCTTCTTTATTATCAGGATTTGGAATATGGTTAGGAAAATGACCATCTGGATTTAAGAACTGTGAACCCGAAGTATCAGCACCTAAAATTTGTAGCACCTTTTCTGCAAAGAAGCCACCTGCACCATTTCCTGCATCTACTAAAATATGTAAACCTGAAAGCGGCTGTTCTTGCTTCGTTGCGTTTTGAATTTTTTGCACTAAAAATCTGGCATATGGTGTGATCAAATCTTCTAAGCGAGTAGTACCTTGACTTAGACTATAGGAAACCTTTGATTGACTAAGCGCTAGAATATTTTGAATATCTGCTTTTTCCACGCCCCCTTGGTTGGTAAAAATTTTAATTCCATTATAATAATAAGGTAAATGGCTAGCCGTCAACATCACTGAAACATCACATGCAAACTGTTCAAATTGAGTCGCCATAAACATCGCGGGTGTCGTAGCCATACCAAAATCAATCACTTCTACTCCATAATCAATAAAGGTATCAATCATGGCTTGTTTGAGACTTGGACCAGTTAAACGACTGTCACACCCAAGACCAATTGTTAATTTTGTAGGAATTTGACCAATTTTATCAGCATACCAATTTAATATTCCTTGTGCAACCATCATGGCTTGAATTGGTGTTAGGTTCGCTTTTAATTCATCTGTTGACATCGCAATGCCGCGAATATCAGAACCATTTTGTAAAGCTAAGATATCATCCATTCTAATCACTCCAAATCGATTAATACAATTTTAATAGCGGTTTCATTTTAACATAAGTCAAAACATTTGAACAGCCTATTTTAGTACAATTTACTTAAATAGAAATAAAAAAGTGAGAGGCTACTTTTGCTTAGCCTCCCACTTAGTATTTCAAATCAATTATTTTGCAGCTAAATAATTTTCGTTGGCTTGTTCCCAGTTTACAACATTCCAAAAGGCATCGATGTAGTTAGGACGAACATTACGATAATTTAAGTAGTAAGCATGTTCCCAAACGTCAAGCCCAACAACTGGTGTTTTGCCTTCCATTAATGGTGAATCTTGGTTCGCAGTAGAAATAATAGCTAATTTACCATTGTCGACAACTAACCAAGCCCAACCTGAACCAAAACGACTAGCCGCAGCAGCTTTAAATTGTGCCTTGAATTCATCGAAGCTACCAAAAGTTTCGTCAATAGCAGCTTTTAATTCACCCACAGGCGCACCTTGACCGTTTGGCGTCATAATTTTCCAGAAGAATGAATGGTTTGCGTGTCCACCACCATTATTAATAACAGCTTGACGAATATCAGCAGGAACTTCATTGATAGATGCTAATAAGTCTTCAATAGATTTTTCTGGCAACTCTGGATGTTTTTCTAAAGCCGCATTTAAATTTGTTAAATAAGTTTTATGATGTTTTTCATGATGTAGATGCATTGTTTCTTCATCGATTGTAGGTACTAATGCATCATAAGCGTAAGGTAATTTTGGTAATTGATAAGTCATATTCAAGACCTCCTAGAATTGTTTATATGTTAAGCGTATCAAAACTTGTGAAATAGCGCAAAACATATGCTCATAAAACTTAATTTTATATTGTATTTATTGATTTTAAGCAGCTAATGCTTGTTAATTTGGATAAACTTAGGTAAAATATTAATAATAAATTAATTGAGGAGTTTTTATACAGAATGATTCAAATATTGAAAGATTCAATGATTCATTTCAATCAAATAAAAGAGGTTAAAAAATTACCCTTTGGCAAGCTTATTAGCTATTTACTTCTATTAAGTCTAGTAATGGCCTTACCTTTAGCCGCTCAGGTAAAAGAAGTTTTCCATTCAATTAAACAAGATAGCCTAACAATTGTTTCACACTTGCCTGATTTCAGTATTAAAAATGGTGAGCTGCAACTACACAATGAAAATGAAAAAGGCTTTATCTATCAAACAGATACCGTCATCTTTACATTTGATCCTGAAGCTAAGCGAACCAAACAGGAAATCACCAATGATCGCCTAGGAAATTTTATTAGTGCTGGATTAACCAAAGATGAACTATTAATTGGTTTTCCTAGTACAGAGCTAACAAGTAATTTATTAGGTGGTAACAAGTTAGCCATTTCCTACAACAATCCAATATTAGATGGCATCACCAGTCAAAAAATCAAACAAGAAGTAAAAAACAGTCAATTTCCAATCTGGATGTATGGATTGATTATCTTACTTGTTTTATATCCAGCTTTTGTCAATTTAGCAATTAATATCTTTACAGTTACACTGATTGGCAATATTTACAGCCATATGATTCGTTGTAAAAATGGTTTTCTCGACAATTTAAAAATGATGATTGCCTGTGCTAGTCTGCCAGTCTTATTATCACTAATCATCAGTTTTATTTATCCTGAGTTCGATACGGGACTGTTTATCACTTTAGGAAGTTTCTTTATTTTTACGCAAGCTTTAAAGGATGAAACAAAAATAAAGCTAAAATAAAAACCGTTTCTATTCTTCTAAATAAGAGGAATAGAAACGATTTTTTTAATTAATAAACTCATAGGATGGCTCATCTAATTTTTCATCATAATTCACGACTAACTGATAGCCATCAAAAAACCACTGATCATCTTCTTCAATAAAATAGGTGAGATCATCTACTGTCACTTGGACCAATGGACGATTAGGTGTATCGACACT
>JAEWFE010000104.1 GCA_023389005.1 Bacillota bacterium | reverse complement strand
TTTTGTTAAAATACGTAAACTGTTTTACTCAGGTGGATGAAGCCTTGTTCTTTTTGATGTATAATAAAGTATTGTGAAAGGGCGGAGAATTTATGCGAATGGTTGATTTAATCGCCAAAAAGCGTGATGGCCAATCTTTATCAAAAGAAGAGATTGAGTGGCTTGTCACTGGTTATACAAACGGTGAAATTCCAGATTATCAAATGAGTGCGTTGACGATGGCGATTTTTTACCAGGATATGACTGACCAAGAGATTACTGATTTAACCTTGGCAATGGCGAATTCTGGCGATGTCGTGAATCTAGAGAATATTGAAGGTATTAAAGTAGATAAACATTCTACAGGAGGTGTGGGTGATACCACCACTTTAGTATTGGCGCCTTTAGTAGCCAGTGTCGGTGTGCCTGTCGCTAAGATGTCTGGTCGTGGTTTAGGCTATACTGGAGGCACGCTTGATAAATTAGAGGCCATTCCAGGTTTTCAAATCGAATTAAGTGAAGAGAAGTTTGTGGAACTAGTCAATGAGAGTAAAGTAGCAGTTATCGGTCAGTCTGGGAATTTAGCCCCAGCCGATAAAAAGTTATATGCTTTACGCGATGTGACAGCCACAGTTGATTCTATTCCATTGATTGCCAGCTCGATTATGAGTAAGAAGATTGCTGCTGGAGCCGATGCGATTGTTTTAGATGTCACGACTGGAGACGGCGCTTTTATGAAAAATATAGAAGATGCCAAACGACTAGCTTCTACCATGGTTCAAATCGGGAAACTAGCAAATCGTCAAACGATGGCGGTGATTTCTGATATGTCACAACCTCTGGGAGAAGCAATCGGTAATAGCTTAGAAGTAGTCGAAGCAATAGAAACACTCCAAGGTAAAGGACCGAAAGACTTAGAAGAAATGTGCTATGTTTTAGGAAGTCAAATGGTTGTATTAGCGAAAAAAGCTGATACTTTGGAACAAGCACGGGAAATGTTGGAAGAAGCGCTACATTCAGGTAAGGCTTTTGCTAAGTTTAAAGAAATGGTGGCCAATCAAGGTGGCGATGTGAGTGTCATTGATCACCCAGAAAAACTATTAACGGCTAAATATGAAATTGAACTACCAGCCAAACAAAGTGGTGTGATTACTAAATTAGTTGCCAATGAGTTAGGAATTGCAGCTATGATGTTAGGTGCTGGTCGCAAAACGAAAGAAGATACAATCGACTTTGCGGTTGGATTGAAATTACGTAAAAAAGTCGGTGAGGCCATTCAAGAAGGTGAAAGTGTCCTAACGATTTATGCGAATCAACCAGCAGAAGAAATTCAAGATGTGGTGGCATTGTTGTATCAAAACATTGAAATTGGTGCATCAGGTCAAGAACCACCATTAATCCATGGAATTATTACAGAATAGGAGTCCATCATGTCATTTAATCAATATATCGATCATACAATTTTAAAAGCAGAAACAAAAAAAGAAGATGTATTACGCATCATTAAAGAAGCAAAAGAAAATCATTTTTGCTCTGTATGTATTAACCCAACTTGGGTAAGTTTAGCAGCAAAAGAACTAGCTGATAGTGATGTAAAAGTCTGCACAGTCATTGGTTTCCCTTTAGGTGCCAATACTACGGCAGTGAAAGTCTTTGAAACAACAGATGCCATCAATAATGGGGCAGATGAAGTGGATATGGTTATTAATATTGGGGCTTTGCGCGATGGCAATGAAGAACTTGTCTTAAACGATATTCAAGCAGTCGTGGATGCAGCCAAAGATAAAGCTTTAGTCAAAGTGATTATCGAAACAGCTTTACTTACCGATGAAGAAATCGTCAAAGCTTGTCAATTAGCCCAAAAAGCTGGGGCTGATTTCGTAAAAACTTCAACAGGTTTTTCAACAAGCGGAGCAAAAGCAAAAGACGTTGCATTAATGCGCCAAACAGTTGGTCCAGATATGGGTGTCAAAGCTTCTGGCGGTATTCATACAGCGCAAGAAGCACAAAGTATGCTTGATGCTGGGGCAACACGTCTTGGTGTAAGTGCAAGTATGGCAATTATTGCTGGTGAAAAAGGAACTGGCTATTAAGAAGGTGTGTTTATGAAAGCTAAACAAGAATGGATTGATTTAGCAACGCAAGCCCTTGATAAAGCTTACGTCCCTTATTCCCATTTTCCCGTAGGGGCGTGTCTTGTCTGTGAAGATGGCACACTTTATCAAGGAATTAATATCGAAAATGCTTCTTACGGCTTAACAAACTGTGCCGAAAGAACCGCATTCTTTAAGGCAGTCTCAGAAGGAAAACGCAACTTTAGCCATTTGGTGATTGCTGGCCATACACCTGAACCAATCTCTCCTTGTGGGGCTTGTCGTCAAGTGATGGCAGAATTTTGTACACCGGATATGCCAGTCACATTGATTGGCGAAAATGGTGTATTAAAAGAAATGACGGTTGGAGAATTGTTACCATACTCTTTTTCCAATCAAGATTTACACATTCATTAATCATGGTTATCCAGCATATTGCTGATAACATATAAGACTTATCTAATTTAGGGGGCTTTACAGAGATGAAAAAAGCAAAATTATTCGGTTTAGCTACAGTTGCATTAACTAGTACATTAGTATTAGCAGCTTGTGGTGGTAACAAGTCAAATGACAGCGAGAAAAAAGATGCTGCCAAAGACAACAAGAGTGTAGCAATGGTTACAGACGTTGGTGGGGTTGATGACCGTTCATTTAACCAATCAGCTTGGGAAGGATTACAAGCTTGGGGTAAAGAAAATGGTTTGAAAAAAGGTGTAGGTGGTTATAACTACTTCCAGTCAAACAATGAATCAGCTTATGCAACCAACCTTAACTCTGCCGTGCAAAATGGTTTCAAGACTATTTTCGGTATTGGTTTCAAACTACAACCTGAAGTAGAAAAAGCTGCTGACCAAAACAAAGATTACAACTTTGGTATCATTGACTCAGTCATCGAAGGTAAAAAGAATGTAGTATCTGCTACTTTCAAAGATAATGAAGCTTCTTACTTAGCTGGTGCTGCTGCGGCTGCTACTACTAAGACAAATAAAGTAGGTTTCATCGGTGGTGAAGAAGGGGTTGTTATTGATCGCTTTGAAGCTGGATTTGTGAAAGGTGTAGAAGAAACTGCTAAGAAATTAGGTAAGACAATTACAGTTGATGTACAATATGCTGGTTCATTCGGAGATCCTGCGAAAGGTAAAGCTGTTGCTGCTCAAATCTTTGAAGGTGGCGCAGACGTTATCTTCCACGCTTCAGGTGGTACTGGTCAAGGGGTATTCCAAGAAGCTAAAGCAATTGATGAACAATTAACTGAAGCAGAATTAAAAGACAAACAAGTTTGGGTTATCGGTGTAGATAGCGACCAACAAGCAGAAGGTGCTTTCAAGACTAAAGATGGTAAAGATGCGAACTTAACACTTTGTTCAACACTTAAAGGTGTAGGTGCTGCAGTTGCCGATATTTCTCAAAAAGCTGCTGATGGTAAATTCCCTGGTGGTAAACACTTAGTATACGGTCTTAAAGATGGTGGGGTTGATTTAACAGATGGTTTCTTAAGTGATGAAGCTAAGAAACAAGTTGAATCAGCTAAGAAAGATATCTTAGACAATAAAGTAGAAGTACCAGAAAAACCTAGCAAATAATCAAAAGTAAGTATTCTGTGATCTTATCCATTGTGATAAGGTCACAGGTTCTATCAAGGTTACAATTAAGGAGACTAATTTAATCTCTTTAATTGTGGGAATTGATTTTTCACAAAAAATGTTGATGCATCATGTATATAAGTAAGGAAGTGAAGGAAGTTGACTCAAGGATTTGAAAATGTCGTTGAGATGCGAAATGTAACCAAAATTTTTGGTAGCTTTGTAGCAAATGATCAAGTAAATCTACAAGTACGTCGTGGAGAAATTCATGCCTTGCTTGGAGAAAATGGTGCGGGTAAGTCAACTATGATGAATATGTTGGCCGGACTTTTGCAACCAACTTCTGGAGATATTCTCTTAAATGGAGAAGTGGTACAGATTACAAGCCCTACAACTGCTAATAAATTAGGAATTGGAATGGTTCACCAGCATTTCATGTTAGTCGATGCGTTTACCGTAACTGAAAATATTATGTTAGGTAGCGAAATTAGTCATTTGGGTGTCTTAGATCGTAAAAAAGCGAAAGAAGAAATTGTGAAAATCTCTGAACAATATGGCTTGCAAGTCGATCCAGATGCTTATGTTCGAGATATTTCAGTTGGGATGCAACAACGTGTTGAAATCTTAAAAACACTTTATCGTGGTGCCGATGTCTTAATTTTTGACGAACCAACTGCAGTATTGACTCCTCAAGAAATTGAAGAACTTATTATGATTATGAAAGAATTAATTAAAGAAGGAAAGTCAATCATCTTAATTACCCATAAATTGGATGAAATTAAAGCAGTTGCCGACCGTTGTACCGTTATTCGTCGCGGTAAATATATCGGTACAGTGGATGTCAAAGATGTAACCAGTCAACAATTAGCTGACATGATGGTAGGACGTGCGGTATCCTTCAAAACTCCTAAAAAGGATGCAAATCCACAAGAAGTGGTCTTGTCTGTGCAAGATTTGGTGGTTAAAGAAAACCGTGGCTTAGAAGCAGTGAAAGGTCTATCGCTTGAAGTTCGTGCCGGCGAAGTGTTAGGAATTGCCGGAATTGATGGAAACGGACAATCCGAATTAGTTCAGGCTTTAACTGGTTTGCGTAAAGTCGAAAGTGGAAAAGTGACACTAAATGGGGATGATATTACCAACCAACGCCCACGTAAAATTACTTTGGAAGGTGTGGGGCATGTCCCTGAAGACCGCCATAAATATGGTTTAGTATTGGATATGACTTTGGCAGAAAATATCGCACTACAAACTTACTTTGCGGATCCATTAAGTAAAAATGGTATTTTAAATTACAATGAAATCAATGAACATGCTCGTGATTTAATGCAAGAATTTGACGTGCGGGCTGCAAGTGAAATCGTTCCGGCTAAAGCTTTATCAGGTGGGAACCAACAAAAAGCGATTATCGCCCGTGAAGTTAGCCGTGACCCTGATTTGTTGATTGTTGCGAACCCTACGCGTGGTTTGGACGTTGGAGCGATTGAGTTTATCCATAAACGTTTGATTGATCAACGCGATAAGATGAAAGCCGTCTTATTAATTAGTTTTGAATTAGACGAAATCTTAAATGTATCTGACCGAATCGCTGTTATTCATGGGGGTAAAATTGTTGGGATAGTGGATCCAAAAGAAACCAATGAACAAGAATTAGGTCTATTAATGGCAGGTTATTCATTAGAAGATGCCAGAAAAGAATTAGCAAGTAGCGAGGTAGGTGAGGCAAATGCATAATAAATCAGAAAGAATTCAAAATATCATTGTGCCGATTATCGCTGTTATCCTAGGTTTTGTTCTAGGTGGTTTGATTATGTTAGGATTTGGATTTAATCCGATTGAAGGTTATGGACAAATGTTTAAAACAGCCTTCTTAAATCCCTTAACTGGTGAAGTCAATCCACGTAATATCGGTGAAATCTTTGTATCGGCAGCACCGCTAATTTTTACAGCTCTAGGTTTTGCGATTGCTAATACAGCTGGTTTCTTCAATATCGGTTTGTCTGGACAAGCCTTATGTGGTTGGGTGACCAGTATTTGGATTGCTTTATCCATGCCTGATGCGCCGCGTTTGGTGGTGTTATCTATTGCAATTATCGCTGGGGTATTGGCGGGTGCGATTGCCGGGGCGATTCCTGGATTTTTACGAGCTTTCTTTGGTACGAGTGAAGTTATTGTAACTATTATGATGAATTATATTTTACTTCATATCGGAAATCATATTGTCAATAATGTGATGAGTCCAAAGATTATTCAAAGTAAAGGGATGACGGTATCCATTAGCAAGAGTGCTTCTTTACAAACACCTTGGTTAGCTGATTTAACGAATAATTCTCGATTAAACTTAGGTATTTTCTTCGGTATCATTGCTTTGATTGTAGTTTGGTTTGTGATGAAGAAAACGACTCTAGGTTATGAAATCCGCGCCGTTGGTTTGAACCCATATGCTTCTGAATATGCGGGTATGTCAAGTAAACGTACAATCATCGTTTCAATGGTCATTTCCGGTGCCTTAGCAGGTATGGGTGGTGTTGTCTTAGGTTTAGGTACCTTTGAAAACTTTACTTCTCAAAGTGCTTCACTAGCCATTGGTTTTGATGGGATGGCGGTCTCACTGCTTGGTAATGGTAGCTCTATTGGTATCTTTGCTGCTGCTTTACTATTTAGTATCTTACAACTAGGTGGTCAAGGGATGCAAGTTGTCGGTATTCCATCTGAGTTAGTGAATATTGATATTGCAATTATCATCTTCTTTGTTGGTATTAGCTTTGTCATCCGTTATATTTTGGCTAAATTTACTGGCAAAAAGGCCGCAACCGTTAAAGTTGAAAAAGATTCAAAACCAAATGAAGAAAGTCAAGAAGGAGGGACCATCTAATGAATCTAGATGCAATTGCTACAATTATTACGCAAACATTGATTTATGCAGCTCCGTTAATTTTGACTGCGCTAGGTGGCGTTTTCTCTGAACGAAGTGGGATTGTTAACGTTGGTTTGGAAGGTATCATGGTTATGGGGGCCTTTAGTTCAGTGGTCTTTAACTTAACTTATGCTTCTAAATTTGGTAACTTAACCCCTTGGCTTGGTTTATTAGTCGGTGGGGTAGTAGGTTGTCTATTTTCACTACTACATGCGGTGGCAACGATTAACTTCCGTGCCGATCATATCATTAGTGGTACGGTAATGAATTTAATGGCTCCAGCTTTAGCAGTCTTTTTAGTGAAAGATTTGTATGATAAAGGTCAAACAGATAGTATCCAAGAATTCTTTGGTTATTTCCATTTTCCGATTTTAGGCGATATTCCTGTTATTGGTAAATTATTCTTTGCCAAAACCTCATTAACTGCGTATATTGCGATTTTAATTTCTTTTGTTGCTTGGTTTGTTGTATTTAAAACAAAATTTGGTTTACGTCTACGTTCTGTAGGGGAACATCCACAAGCAGCGGATACTTTAGGGATTAATGTTTATGCGATGCGTTATGCTGGGGTATTAATCTCTGGTTTCTTAGGCGGTATGGGTGGTGCTTTATTCGCCCAATCAATCGCTGGACGTTTTGCGGTAACTACTATTGCTGGTCAAGGTTTCATTTCGATGGCAGCCATGATTTTCGGTAAATGGAATCCAATTGGTGCGATGGGAGCGGCTCTATTCTTTGGCTTCTCACAAAACTTAAGTATTGCTGGTAAGGCGATTCCATTTATTGCTTCAATTCCAGATGTTTACTTATTAATCGCGCCTTATGTATTGACGATTATCGTATTGGTTGCGTTCTTTGGTCAAGCGGCTGGTCCGAAAGCCAATGGTACCAACTATATTAAATCTAAATAATCTAATGGCAAGAAGACATTTGTCCTTTTGTCGAGGTTTAAAGCTTGCTATAATCACAATGTAAGCACAACCAAGATTGAATAAACTTAAGGAGGACAATCGGATATGTGCTGATGGTTCTCCTTATTTTATTAAGTAAATAGAGTCGAAAAGCGGCTTTAAAATGAATAGAAAGCAGGGATAACATGTTCAAACGTGTACACTTAATTGTTTTAGATTCTGTAGGGATAGGTCAAGCACCAGATGCGGACAAATTTAATGATGTCGGTGCGGATACTTTAGGGCATATTGCTGAAGTAGCTGGACTTACAATTCCTCATTTAGAAAATCTAGGACTAGGTACCATCGCGCCATTAAAAGGAGTCAAAGCGGTTGAAAATCATCAAGGTTATGCCACAAAACTTGAAGAAATTTCAGTGGGTAAAGATACAATGACTGGTCACTGGGAAATTATGGGCTTAAACATCAAAAAGCCTTTCCGTGTCTTCCCAAATGGTTTTCCACAAGAATTATTAGATAAAATTGAAGCCTTTTCTGGACGTAAAGTAGTCTGCAATTTACCATATTCAGGTACCAAAGTCATTGATGATTATGGCAAACATCAAATGGAAACGGGTGATTTAATCGTTTATACTTCAGCTGATCCAGTTTTACAAATTGCCGCTCACGAAGAAGTCATCCCATTAGAAGAATTATATCGTATTTGTGATTATGTTCGTGAAATTACGCGTGATGAACCTTATATGATTGGTCGTATTATTGCTCGTCCATATGTGGGTACACCAGGTAACTTCACACGTACCAGCAATCGTCATGATTATGCGTTAAATCCTTTTGGTCATACGGTCTTAAATTCATTAAAAGATGCCGGTAAAGATGTGATTGCCGTTGGTAAGATTAATGATATTTTCAATGGTCAAGGGATTACTGAAGCGATTCGTACAAAGAGCAATATGGATGGTGTTGATCAATTATTGAAAGTGATGGCCAAAGATTTCGACGGTTTAAGCTTTACAAACTTAGTTGATTTTGATGCATTATTCGGTCATCGTCGTGATGTACAAGGATATGCTAATGCCATTGAAGAATTTGATGCGCGTATTCCAGAACTTATCGATGCGATGCGTGAAGATGATTTATTATTAATTACTGCTGACCACGGAAATGATCCAACCTTTAGCGGTACAGACCACACCCGTGAATATGTGCCATTACTTGCATTTAGTAAGAGCATGAAAGAACAAGGCGCCCTGCCTCAAGGTTTCTATTCAGATATTGCTGCAACAATTGCTGAAAACTTTGGCGTACCTGCTACTGAAAACGGCAAGAGCTTCTTAAGTTTATTAAAATAATTAACGCTTATTCGAGGTGAAAAAATGACTTTACAAGAAAAATTAACAGAAACGATTCAATATATCCACAATCAAGGGGTGCAAGAAGTCGAATTTGGCTTGATTCTAGGTTCTGGTTTAGGCGAATTAGCCGAAGAAATTGAAGATAAAGTCGTCATTCCTTATGCAAATATTCCGCATTTCCCAGTTTCTACCGTTGTGGGACATGCTGGACAACTTGTTTATGGTACTTTAGCAGGGAAAAAAGTATTGGCGATGCAAGGTCGTTTCCATTATTATGAAGGACACAATATGCAGGTCGTGACTTATCCAGTACGTGTGATGGCTGGTTTGAAAGCTCATTCCTTAGTGGTGACCAATGCCTGTGGTGGGGTAAATGAAGGTTTTACACCAGGTGATTTGATGTTGATTACGGACCATATCAATTTTATGGGTGCGAATCCATTAATTGGTAAAAATGAAGATGAAATGGGTCCACGCTTCCCAGATATGTCTAAAGCTTATGATGAATCTTACCGCAATGTCGCTAAAGAAGTGGCCGCAAGCAAAGGATTACATCTTAAAGAAGGTGTTTATATGGGATTTTCAGGACCAACTTACGAAACACCTGCAGAAGTGCGCTTTGCTCGAATTGCTGGCGCTGATGCAGTAGGGATGTCTACGGTTCCAGAAGTAATTGTTGCTGTTCATAGTGGTTTACGTGTTTTAGGTATTTCGTGTATTACGAATCTTGCTGCTGGTATGCAAGCGAATTTAAACCATGAAGAAGTCGTTGAAACCACCGAACGTGTCAAAGTAGCGTTCAAATCTTTAGTCAAAGAAACACTAGCTAAACTATAATTGTGCGGTGAATAGCCCGATTTGATTGATAAACCTTAAAAAATTAAAGGAGAATTTTCATGAGTGTTCATATTGAAGCCAAAGCAGGCGAAATTGCTGATAAAATTTTATTACCAGGCGATCCATT
>JAEWFE010000063.1 GCA_023389005.1 Bacillota bacterium | reverse complement strand
GGCAACTTCACTGGCTGAATAAACGGAGGCCCCTGCTTCATTTACGATGATGTAATAGACTTTACGATTGATTTTTTTCAATTGCTCGGCAACAAATTGTTCAGATTCTCTTGAGGCTGTTCCATTCCCGATGGCTACCATTTCTACTTGATAGTCCTCGATTAATTGAATGAACTTTTTAGCCGCTTCTTTTAATTGTTTTTCTGAGCCCATTGTTGCATAAATCACATCAATAGCTAAGACCTTACCAGTTGGGTCCATAATGGCTAATTTACAACCGGTTCTGTAAGCAGGGTCAAATCCCATGACAACTTTTCCTTTTAATGGCGATTGTAGTAATAGATTTCTTAGATTTTCACCAAAGACTTCAATCGCTTGTTCATCCGCTTTGGCTGTCAGTTCATTTCTGATTTCTCGTTCAATAGCAGGCTGAATAAAACGCTTATAGGCATCTTCATAAGCAGTGGTTAATTTTTTAACAACCCATTCATTGGCCTTTTTCGGAATAATATGTTTAGCCAGATATTCATGGATTTTATTTGTATCTACTTCTAGATTATCTTTTAATACGCCTTCTTTTTCACCGCGATTGGTCGCTAAGATACGATGTGAAACCATAGATTTGATTGGTTGGGTAAATTCATAATAGATTTCATATACTTTTCTTTCATCTAATGACTCATCTTTTACTTGGCAGGTATACTGACCATTTTTATAGGTAAAGTTGCGAATCCATTCACGATATTTTGCTTCATCCGCAATTTTTTCGGCCAGTATTTCATGTACCCCGTTCCACACATCATCTAGCGTAGGTACCGCTTCATTTATACTTAATTGCGCGATTTTTGCTAAAACTGGTTGTTCTTGGCTTTGAAAGACTGCCTCTGCTAATGGTTCCAACCCATTTTCTTTAGCAATTGTCGCCTTTGTTCTTTTCTTTTGTTTGTAAGGACGATATAAGTCTTCAAGTTTTTGTAAAACATTAGCAGCTAATATTTCTGCGCGCAATTCTTCTGTTAGTTTTCCTTGATTTGAAATATTTTCAATGATTTCTTCTTTACGTTTTTGTAGATTTTCTAAATATTGATAGCGGTCTTGAATATTTTTAATTTGCACTTCATCTAGACTACCCGTTTTTTCTTTTCGATAGCGCGCAATAAAAGGAATTGTTGCACCATCAGCCAATAGATTTAAAACAGCTTCAATCTGTACCTTAGTAATTGGTGCAAGTTCTGCCACTAATTGTTGAATAATAAATTGCTCCATTTTTATACTCCTTTAATATCGTTTTAAATAAAAAGAGTGAACCACAAAACTGTGCTCACTCTTGAAAGGATTAGCAAGCGCAAATTAATTGCCAGTGACTGCAAAATAATTGCCTTCTAAATCGACAAAATTAAAGATATAACGATTTTCATCTAGTTGCATTAATTGTCCGACTTCCACCTGATTTTCTTGCATCTTTTGATATAATTTTACAATATCTTCTGCAAAAAACATAATTTGCGGTGCATTTGTATTCACTTGATGCGCATGTTCTTCCACAAATTGGCGATCATACAAACTGAAGGTCAATGGACTACCCTTGCAAGGCGTAATTTCAGCAACTAAACTGCCATCCATTTCTTCAATTGTCAAAATATCAAAGCCAACTGACTGCCAAAAATCTGCAGCCTTTTTCACATCAAAAACATACAAAACAAATTGTGCTTGATTGGTAAACATTATTACTCTCCTTGTTGTATGTCACTTTCAAACTCAGAATTAAATTCAAGGTTGATACCAGGTTCATCAGTGATAATTTCTGTTACTTCATAAGTTAAACGTCGTAAAACATCAAATATTGGTTCAACTAATTCTTCAGATTCCTCATGCGATAAATCATCAGGAGACGTAATTTTACGATCTTTAATATGATTAACCTGACGAATTTGACCTGAAATTTTAAATGAACCTAGCACAAGTTTATACTGCACTTGAGCACCTAATAGCGTATTATTTTCTGTAAATTCTGGGTTGTTAGCTGCTAGTGGAACAAAAGCAACTTGGATTTGTGTTTGTTCCCCCTCTTCTACATTATTATCAAAGTGGTAAGCATCCACAATCGGTAATTCTCTCATAATTTCCATTTTGATTCCTCATTTCTGATTTTTTAAGTAAGTCAGTGCCTCATTAAAGGTAGCAACAGGCACAATCTTCATCTTTGTATGAATTTGTTTCGCTACTTTTTTGGCGATTTTTTCATTGTCATCTTCTTTTTGTTGATCTTTTGGTACGAAGAAAAGTTCAACACCAGCCTTATCAGCACTCACTATTTTTTTATCTATACCACCAATTTGGCCAACATTGCCGAGTTCATCCATCGTACCAGTGCCGGCGATTTTTTGACCATGGCGAATATTTTCTTTGGTTAATTGTTCATAAATTTCGAGCGTAAACATTAAACCTGCAGAAGGTCCACCAAACCCTTTTGCATCAAATGCGACTTTTTGACTTGTTTTCAAATCAATAGCACTACCAATAATAATTCCTAACTTCGCTTGATTTTGGTCATCTTTCATTAACGTGATGTCCATAGTTAATGTTTTATTTCCTCTTTTAACAGTTAGTTTTAGTTGATTGCCAGGTTTTTCGTTCTTTAAAACTTGAAATAAAGTAAGACTGTTCTCAAGTTTTTGACCATTAACATGAGTGATGATATCGCCCACTTTTAGTTGTTTTTTTGCCTTTGAGCCATCCACGAAATCTAAGACGTATAACCCATTAAATTGGATCGTTGCCTTTTCGTTGGCAGCTTTAAAGGCATTATAAACCGCCATTTGTTGGGCATTCTCAAAATAATAGTTTTGTAAAAAATCATAGCTTTCTTGATTCGTTGAGCCACCAAGCACTTGTTCATAAGATAAAACATCCCAGTATGGTTCAAAATTTGCTCTGAGCAATTGATAGTAGCTAGCTTGTTGGAAAGTCACATAAGTCAGTGAAAATGAACCTTTTTCTTTATCTTTATGATTATTAATTTTGACTAGCGTACTCAAATCTACAATACCACCGGGTTTTTCCACATAGCGATTAACAGGATAAAAGAAGAAAGCTAACAAAAAAATTAGAAAAACGAGAATGCCGGTAATCTTTTTCAATCTTTTAGCTTTCATTTTGTTTCCTCCAAATCGCCTCATCAATATTTTTAGGTAAATAATCAGAGACATCGCCACCAAAATAAACGACTTCTTTAATTAAACTAGAGCTGATATGGGTGTACTTAGACTTTGCTAAAAAGAAAACTGTTTCAATTGTATCATCCAGATGATAGTTCATTTCCATGATTTCACGTTCGTATTCATAATCTTTCATATTACGAATGCCACGTACCAGATATTTTGCTCCTAATTCCTGAGCAATATTAACAGTTAAATCAGCCTGTTTAGCAATAACTCGTACATTTGGAAGATAGGCGCATGCTTCACGAATTAAGTCAACCTTTTCTTCGATTGTAAAAAAAGATTGTTTTGAAGTATTGGTAAATATCCCTACAATCACTTCATCGAATAAATGACTCGCCCTTTCAATTGTATCCAGGTGTCCTAATGTTAATGGATCAAAACTCCCTGGAAACAAGGCAATTTTCTTAGTCATGATTATTGTCCATTTCAAAAATAGTTACTTTACAAATGCCATAACTTTGTTTACGAACTTGTTTTAGTTGACCAATTTCATCGGCTAATTCAACCTGATGATCCGTTTCGCAAACGATGATGGCATCCTTGCTTAAAAGCGTATATTCTTGAAGCCTTTCTAATTGTTTTTCAATTTCTTGTTTTGCATAAGGTGGATCTAAAAAAACATAATCAAATTGAAGTCCTTCTTGTCTAAAACGTTCAATCGCTTTATTGGCATCAGCTTTAATCACCGAAAATAATTCTGTTTCTTTCGTGAGAGCAATATTTTCTTTAATAATTTTGATTGCTGAAAAATTTCGATCCACACAATAAGCATGTGAACAGCCTCGAGAAATTGCCTCAATCGCTAATGCACCACTGCCAGAAAATAAATCTAAAACGACGCCCCCTTCAAAGTATGGTCCAATCATATTAAACATGGATTCTTTTACTTTGTCGGTAGTTGGTCGAGTATTATCACCACTCAAACTTTTTAATCTTCTTGAGCGGTATTTTCCAGAAATAACTCGCATAACTCCCCCTAAAACACCTCATCTGCTAAACGAATGGTTGTATTTAACTCTTCTACTTCATAGCCATCATCATCGACTTGATACGCTTTTTTAGTACCAATTCGTTCGGCAAAATTCATTTCAATATCCGGACGATAAGAAGGTTCAACATGACGTACAAAATGTAGCTTCTCAATTCTTTTTATCACTTCTTCTACCTTCTCTTCGTTTACATAAAGACAAACATATTTTGATTTTTTAGAAATATAATGAACTAACCCAAAACGTTTTAAGCTTTTTAATTGTCTAAGTGAGTAAACCCAGACAATAATCCCCCGTCTTTTGGTTATTTCAAATGCTGATTCATTTTCAGACATGACAACTTCCTCCACACCCATGATGATTTTGACGAATAAAAAAAGGATTTCCTGCGTCAACTTTAATATCATCAGAAATAACTGTACTCATTTCAAGACAAATTTCATCTAATATTCCTTGCAAAGCTGTTTCAGACTGACGATAAGCAATCATTTGAGGTTGCATATCCATCTTGCGCTTGGCACGTTGTAATTCGCGACGGATTTGTTTATATTCTGGCAAATAAGTACCAAAACGTTCCACTTCTTCAAAGTGATTTTTTTTACGCTGAAATTCAAGAATATCCTTTTGTAAATCGTTATCTTGATTTAAGGCATCTTGTGCTTTGATATATTGCTGAAAGGTATCCGAATGTACTATATTAGCGAGCAATTCATCGACTTTTTCATCTAATGCGATTAATTCCTCATTAATAATCACACGAAATCCCCCCCTTATTTTATTCTTCATCCAGTATTAAGACTAACATATCTTGTTTATGAAATGCAATACTTAATACTTTTGACTGATCATTTGTTAATTTGTTATGTAAGATAGGATTGGTTTGTAATTGCATAGCGACATCCATACAATCAATACTTGGTGTCAAAAAGATGCCGCGAACATTACCTAACTGAAGCAAATCCGTTAAATGTTTCATCTCATCCGTTGTAAATGTAAAAAATGGTTCCGTTCTTTGTGTGCGCATCTCTTTTAACTGAAGTATCCTTGCAGTACTTAATACTTTTTCAGGACTTTGCTCAAACTGTGCTAATGCTTCATTGGCAACACTCGCTGACTCAGAAGCATCTAATTGATATTTCTTTTCATCAAGGCGACTGAATAAAGTCAAGAAATAATTCGCCTTTTGAACACTTAACGTTTCCCAATTTGCTAGTCGATTTTCATTTTCATAAGTTTCATACTGACCTTTTATAAGTTGGTATGGAGCTACTTTTAATAGATAATGCGCGTCTAGGTATCGAATAGCAAATAATTTCCCAGTAATTGGATGAAAATAGCAGATAGCATAGACTTGATTATTGTAGCTAATAAAAGGCCGATAATTCAAATCTTCTTCTGATAATTCGAATTGGTATTCTTTATCTTGTATTTTAATGGACAAAGAACTAGAAATGTTAGCTTGCGATATTAATTCTTCTAAGTCCATCCCCAAATGAAAATTATTTCCCACTTTCCCCTTGTTACCGAAAACCGTTAATTCTTGGATTTTACCATTCTGATTCGTTAATAAATCAAAATTTTGATGTTGATTGGCAAATAAATATTCGGTATACCCATAGCCTGTATCAACATTTTGTAATTCTTTAGGTAATTTTTCACGTATTGTTTGAATATCTTGACCAATCATTTGCGCATAAATATCAGCTGTAATGTTTTCGGTATTTTGTTGCGGCCTAGGCTGTTTTAGTTTAATCGTATTAGATTGAGAGTTTATTTTCGTCTTAATCGGATAAAAAATCGGCTGTAAATATACAGCAAGAAGGACTGAAATAAAAATAATCATAAATGATAATTTACGATATTTCATTTCAATCCCTCCAATTTCATACTATTTTAATTCGATAAGCAAATCACCTGATTGAATGGTTTCACCAGGATGAACATATAAATGATTGACTACCCCATCAAAACGTGCTTCAATTGCTGTTTCCATTTTCATCGCTTCAGTAATCATCAAGACATCGCCTTTTTTCACATGATCACCTTTTTTCACTAATACTTGTAATACAGAGCCAGACATTGTCACACCATATTGATTTTTATCTGTTGGTTCAGCTTTTTTACGATGAACAATGGTACTTTGAATAGATTTATCATTTACCACAATTTCACGTCTTTGACCATTTAAGTTAAAGAACAAAATACGATTGCCTTCTTCGTCTGCTTCACCAATTTCATCTAACCGAATAATTAATACTTTTCCTTTTTCGATTTCAACATTAATTTTTTCGCCTAAACGCATACCATAAAAGAAAGTTGGTGTATCTAATAGCTTGACTTCACCAAATTGATCATAGGATTTACAGTAATCTAAAAAGACCTGTGGATACATCAAGTAACTCAAAACTTGTTCGTCTTTAGGAGTAAAGCCAACTTTTTCAGCTAATTCATTACGTACCTTTTCAAAATCAACAGCAGGTGCTAACTGGCCGGGACGCACAGTTATAGCTGGACGGCCTTTCAAAATAATTTTTTGCAGTTTTTCAGGGAAACCGCCAACTGGTTGTCCAAGCTGTCCTTCAAAGAAAGAAACCACTGAATCAGGGAAACTTAAAGTATCGCCTTTTTCGTAAAGATCCTCTTCAGTTAATTGATTTTGAACCATAAATAAGGCCATATCCCCTACTACTTTAGAAGAAGGTGTCACTTTCACAATGTCCCCAAACATCATGTTCACTTTACGATACATTTGCTTGACTTCATCCCATTTATCACTTAGGCCAACCGCTTTTGCTTGTTGTTGTAAATTAGAATATTGTCCACCAGGCATTTCATGTAAATAGACTTCAGTTTGAGGCGCGTTCATGCCATTTTCAAAACTTTGATAATATGGGCGCACATCTTCCCAATAATGATTCAATGCTTGGGCTTTTTGAATATCCATTTGTGGTGCGCGTTTATCCCCTAATAAAGCATAGTATAGACTTGACATGCTTGGTTGACTCGTATGGGCACTCATTGCAGAAATAGCCACATCAACAATATCAACGCCTGCCTGAATTGCTTTTTCATAAGTCATAATCGCATTACCAGAAGTATCATGCGTATGAAGATGAATCGGCACGTCCACAGTATCCTTCAATTCAGAAATTAAACGATAAGCAGCTTGTGGTTTTAATAAGCCTGCCATATCTTTAATCGCGATAATATGCGCACCTAAACTTTCCAAATCTTTTGCCATTTGTTTATAGTAATTTATATCATATTTACTTCGAAGTGGATCATTAATATCCCCTGTGTAACAAATCGCCGCTTCAGCAATTTTACCAGTATCTAAGACCGCTTGAATACTTGGTTCCATTTGAGCAGTCCAGTTCAAACTATCAAAAATACGGAAGACATCAATACCCTGCTTGGCTGACTCTTCAATAAAAGCTTGAATCACATTATCAGGATAATTCGAATATCCCACCGCATTGGATCCTCTAAATAACATTTGCATCAAAGTATTCGGCATTTGTTGACGAATTTTACGTAATCTTTCCCACGGATCTTCATTCAAAAATCGATACGCCACATCAAAAGTTGCTCCACCCCACATTTCACTTGAGAACAACTGTGGAATGGCAAGTTGCGTTTGAGCTGCAATTTTTTCAATATCATGTGTTCGGACTCGAGTAGCTAGTAAACTTTGATGCGCATCACGGAAAGTCGTATCTGTTAAAAGTACAGACTGTTGTTGCTGAACCCATTTGGAAACAGCTTTTGGTCCTTCTTTATCTAAAATATCTTTTGCTGTGACAATTTTTTGATTCGATCTTTCTATTTTGTTTGGTACACGAGGCACTTCAAAGAATGGTTTTGCTTTTTTATCAATTCCAGGGAAGCCGTTAATCGTAATTTCACCAATATATTTCATAGTTTTATTTCCACGATCTCGCGTACTAGAAAACTCAAATAAACTTGGTGTATTGTCAATAAAGGTAGTCTTGGCATTTCCCGATTGGAAGACTTCATTATGAATGACATTTTGCATAAATGGAATATTTGTCTTTACCCCACGAATTCTAAACTCTTTTAAGCAACGTTGCATTTTTTGAATCGCCGCTTGGAAAGTAGCACCATGCGTACAAACTTTTACTAATAAAGAATCAAAGTAAGGGGTAACAATGGCCCCAGCATAAGCATTGCCAACATCTAAGCGGACACCAAAGCCACCAGGTGAGCGATAGGTATCAATTTTACCAGTATCAGGCATGAAATTATTTAATGGATCTTCGGTTGTAATCCGACATTGAATTGCCGCGCCTTTAAGATAAATATTTTCTTGATGTGGAATATGAATATCTTTATGTAAATCTTTACCTTGAGCGATTAAAAGTTGGCTAGTGACAATATCAATATCTGTAATCAATTCCGTAATCGTATGTTCTATTTGGACACGCGGATTCACTTCAATAAAATAGAAATCATCGCCGCTAACCAAAAATTCTACGGTTCCGGCATTCACATATCCGACATTTTTCATTAATTGAACAGCCGCACCACAGATTTTTTCACGTAATTCCGTTGATAATGATACACAAGGGGCAACCTCAACTACTTTTTGATGGCGTCTTTGTACTGAGCAATCACGTTCGAATAAGTGCACAACATTGCCATGCGTATCACCCAAAATCTGCACTTCAATATGTTTTGGATCAGCAATATATTTTTCTACATAGACTTCATCACTACCAAATGCGGCTTTAGCTTCACTCTTTGCACGATTATAACCTTCTAAAGCTTGAGCATCATCAAAGGCCACGCGCATCCCACGACCACCACCGCCAAGAGCAGCTTTAATCATAATGGGATAGCCGTAGTCCTTTGCAAACTCAAGCACCTCATCTACAGACTCTACTGGGCCGTCACTTCCTGGAATAGATTGAATGCCGGCTTTCACGGCTGCTTCTTTCGCTTTAATCTTATCACCAAAAATATCTAGATGTTTAAGCTTTGGTCCGATGAATGTCAGGCCTTCTTCTTGACAACGTTTTGCAAACTGTAAATTTTCAGATAAAAATCCATAACCTGGGTGAATCGCATCTGCCCCAGCTTCTTTGGCGACTTGAATGATGCCTTCAATATCCAAATACGCTTCAATAGGCTTTTTACCTTCACCGATTAAATAGGCTTCATCTGCTTTAAAACGGTGAACAGAATATTCATCTTCAGCTGCATAAATACCGACTGTTGCAATTCCTAATTCCGCACATGCACGAAAAACACGTATTGCGATTTCACCACGATTTGCGA
>JAEWFE010000012.1 GCA_023389005.1 Bacillota bacterium | reverse complement strand
TGCAGAACCATCCCGCACAGATTAAGAGGAGGAAGTTAAAAATGGAAGCAAACGTGCAGCAAAAGAGTTTAAAAGCAAGAGTGCAACGTTTCGGTAGTTTTCTTTCAGGAATGGTCATGCCAAATATTGGGGCCTTTATTGCTTGGGGTGTAATTACTGCCCTGTTTATTCCAACTGGATGGTGGCCAAATAAAGAATTAAACAATTTAGTTTCACCAATGATTACTTATTTATTGCCATTATTAATTGGTTATACTGGTGGGCATACCGTTCATGGTCAACGTGGTGCAGTTGTTGGGGCAATTGCAACAATGGGTGTCTTAGTAGGATCTTCAGTACCAATGTTTATTGGGGCGATGGTGATGGGTCCTTTAGGTGGTTGGTGCATCAAGAAATTTGACGATGCTTTCCAAGATAAAATTGCGGCTGGATTTGAAATGTTAGTCAACAATTTTTCAGCTGGTTTAATTGGATTTGTTCTTTCCATCCTTGGTTATTTAGGAATTGGGCCAGTTGTTCAATCGTTAACCAATGCAATGGCTAGCGGTGTAGATGCAATTATTAATGCACATTTATTACCATTAGCAAATATTTTTATTGATCCTGCAAAAATATTATTCTTAAACAATGCCATTAACCATGGTATTTTAACACCACTTGGTACGGAACAATCCTTACAAACAGGTAAATCTATTCTATTCTTATTAGAAACTAATCCTGGTCCTGGTTTAGGTGTGTTATTAGCCTTTGCGATTTTTGGTAAAGGTTCTGCCAAATCATCTGCGCCAGGTGCGATTATCATTCAATTCTTAGGTGGTATTCATGAAATTTACTTCCCATATGTCATGATGAAACCATTATTATTCTTAGCTGTTATGGCTGGTGGGGTATCAGGTACATTTACTTTCCAATTATTAGGTGCTGGTTTACGTGCTGCTGCTTCACCTGGTTCAATCATTGCAATTTTAGGAATGACTCCAAAAGGTGGATATCTTCCAGTGATTGCTGGGGTAGCCGTCGCAACAGTTGTGTCATTCTTAGTATCTATGGTGATTATTAAAGCTGACAATAAGGAAGAAGATTTTGAAGCAAGTCAAGCCGCTGTGCAAGCTGCTAAGGCTGAAAGTAAAGGTCAAGTAGCTGCAACAACACAAGCAACACCAACTTCAAGTTCTTCAGCATCATTTGCAACGGTCGATAAAATTATCTTTGCTTGCGATGCGGGTATGGGTTCAAGTGCAATGGGGGCTTCTGTATTACGTAATAAAGTGAAAAAAGCTGGTTTAGGTGTGCCAGTAAGTAACTCTGCTATTAATAATTTAACAGATGATCCAAAAGCTTTAATCGTTACCCAAGTCGAATTAAAAGAACGTGCGAGTCAAAAAGCGCCAAGTGCACTATTTATTACAGTAGAAAACTTCATGAATTCACCAAGTTATGATGAAATTGTGACTAAGCTACAAGAAGTGAAAAAATAAGTAAAAGAAAAGGCTATTAGCCAGGTGACAAAAGCCTGGCTAAAGTCTTTGTTAGAGATAAGAAGAAAGGAGGGAGAGCATGTATTTTTCAAATCGTGAAAAGAAAATCTTGTCTTTGATGCTTGAGTACCCAAACGGAATTACACAAGAAGAATTAATGACACAACTGCAAATTAGTCGCCGTACTTTATATCGTGAAATTGCCAGTATCGAAAAAACTTTACAAGCTTTGGATATTCAAATCATCAAGCCTCGTGGGGCGGGATATCGTATTTTGGGTGAAAGCACGAGTTTAGACAAGTTAAAACAACAGTTCAATGAAGTACAAGAAGATATCTTTACGAATAATGTTAAACGACAAGGAGCCATTGTTTGTTCTCTGCTATTCCAAGAGGAAGAAGTGACAATTGAGAGTTTAGCAATTGATTTTCAAGTAAGCGTTGCGACGATTGTTTCTGATTTACAAACGATTGAAACCAGTTTAGTGGAATATCGTTTGCAACTGATTCGGTTAAAAGCACGTGGTATCAAAATTGAAGGCGACGAAAAAGCCAAACGCCAAATTTTAGGCAACCTGATCTTTAATGGTGTCAGTGAATATGATTTCTTCCATTATTTGGATAAGTTGACTGCCGAAAATAGCCATCAAAAAAGTGGAAATTTCTTCTTAGATTTATTAAGTACGGACAGTTTATTTTTGGCTAAAACAAGCATTTATCAATTACCCAATAATATTTTGAGCAATATTACTGATAATCAGCTACAACGTATTTTGATTTTACTGACTTTATCTATTGACCGGATGCGTTCCAATCATGTTCTAGCAAAAACGCAAGAACAAGAAGCGCGGACGGATACCATTCAGTTAGCGAATCAATTAATGGTGAAAGTCGCTACATTTTTAAATCAATCTATTCCAAACCAAGAAGTAAGGTTGTTTGCTTATCAATTAGAAGGCATCAATTATAAGCAACCGCAAAATATTTTTATTGAGACCTATGATGTGGAATTATCTTATCGGATTAAGGAATTTATTCGGATGGTCTCCAAGCTTAGTGAATATGATTTTCGTAAAGATGAACAGCTTTTCAAGGATTTGATGGCCCATATGAGTGCTGCTGTGAAAAGGAGTACCAATGCGCTTCAAACATCAGTAAATCCGCTGCTAGAAAAGGTAACTATTAAATATGACTGGATTAGTAAGGCAGTTCAAACAAGTTTAAAAGAGATTTTTGGTCAGTATCGTTTTTCAGAGGATGAAGTGGGCTATATCGTCATTCATTTTGCCACTTCCTTGGAACGTCATCCGATTAGTCGAGATTTGTCGGTGTTAGTCATTTGTTCTAGTGGGATTGGTACAGCGCGGATATTAGAAAGTCGCATTCGTAAATACTTACCGGAGTTTCAAACTGTCCAAATTGGTAAGATTTCGGAAATGAGTCGGTTAAATTACAAGGCTTTTGATTTAATTTTAGCAACGATATTCTTACCTGGTTTTCCGATTCCATATAAAGTTATCTCTCCGTTGTTACTAGAAGATGAGATTGCTGAAATTAAAAGTCAATTATACAAAATCGAATCTAAACAAGAAAAAAGTAGTAAAGAAACAATCCAATCAAGTGTTTCAAATCAGCAAGTCTCATTTCAAGAAATTTATGAATCAATGAAATTAGCCAATGATTTACTTGGCAATTTTGATTTGAAACCAGTAAAGGCCCAGCCAACGATTGAAGCTACCTTAGCGCAAATTATTCAAGGTTTAAGCGGTACGATTGTTAAGGATAGTGAGGCTGTTACCAAACGAGTGATTGATCGATATTTGATTGCTCCGATTGGCATCCCGCAGACCAATATGGCGCTATTCCATTGTGCGGATGAAGAAATATTGGAGCCGTACTTTGCGATATATGAACTTGATCATACTTTCAGCATTCCTAGTATGGATCGCAAAGGGATATTATTGAAACGAATTTTACTCATGTTAGCTCCCGAGCCTATGTCAGAAAATCAACGAGCTTTACTCGGGCAGATTAGTAGTTCGATTATTGAAAGTGATCTGAATACGCAAACTTATATGCATGGCTCAAAAGAAGAAGTGTATCAATTGATGAGTTCATTATTTGTGAAAGAAATACAACAAGATTAAGAATTGGAGGAAGAAAAGATGCATTTAACAGAAAATATGGTGTTATTAAATCAAAGTTATGCCAACAAAGAGGAGGCAATTAGAGCTTGTGGCCGTTTATTAGTGGACAATGGCTGCGTGGATGAAGATTATATCGAAGCAATGATTGAAAGAAATAAGTTAGTCTCCACTTACATGGGAAATTTCATTGCGATTCCTCATGGCACAGATGAAGCTAAAAAATATGTGAAGAAAACAGGAATTTGTGTGATTCAAGTGCCTCAAGGTGTGCAGTTTGGCGAAGATGGTTCAGAAGATTTGGCGATGGTTTTATTTGGTATTGCTGGAATTGAAAATGAACACTTAGATTTATTGCAAAAAATCGCGATTTTCTGTTCGGAAGTAGAAAATGTCGTGAAATTAGCCGATGCAAAATCAAAAGACGAAATCATTCGCTTATTAGAGGAGGCCGAATAAAATGAAAGCAACACATTTTGGTGCAGGAAATATTGGACGAGGATTTATTGGTGAAATTTTAGCAAAAAATGGCTTTAGTATTGAGTTTGTCGATATCAATGAAACAATTATCAATGCTTTAATATCTAGAAAAGGCTACACGATTGAACTCGCTGAAGAAAGCAAGCAACAAATCCAAGTAGCAAATGTAACTGGGATTAATAATCAAAAAAATCCTGAAGCGGTTGTCGAATCTGTGGCGACTTCACAAATTGTTACGACTGCGATAGGTCCAAATATTTTACCATTTATCGCGGAACTAATCGCTAAAGGTATTCAAAAACGTAAAGCCAATCAAGTGACTGAAAAACTAGATGTGATTGCCTGTGAAAATATGATTGGTGGGAGTCAGTTCTTATTTGAAAAAGTCAAAGCCTATTTAACACAAGAAGATTTAGACTATGTGAAGCAATACGTAGGTTTTCCTAATGCAGCAGTGGACCGCATTGTACCGATTCAACACCATGAAGATCCTTTATTTGTCAGTGTCGAACCTTTCAGTGAATGGGTTGTAGATAAAACACAGATGAAAAATCCTGCGCTTGTGTTAAGTGATGTGGAATATGTGGATGATTTAGAGCCATATATCGAACGTAAACTATTTTCTGTGAATACTGGGCATGCAAGTGTGGCGTATACCGGTGCGTCTTTAGGTTATCGAACCATTGATGAAGCTATTGCCGATGAAAAAGTATTGACGACGCTAGAAAATGTACTAAAAGAAACGAGTAGCTTATTAATAGCAAAATGGCAGTTTGATCCACAAGTCCATCAAGCCTATGCCCAAAAAATTGTGGCACGCTTTAAAAATCCATATATTTCCGATGCAATCACGCGTGTGGCACGTACACCAATTCGTAAATTAGGCTATGATGAACGCTTTATTCGTCCAATACGTGAATTACATGACCGCAATTTAAGCTATCAACAATTACTAACAGTTGTGGGCTTAATCTTTAATTATCGTGATGAAAAGGATGAACAGAGTGTAGAGTTGCAAAAGATGTTGCAAAGCGAATCGCTGGAAGCTGTGGTTCGTAAAGTGACGCAATTGACAGATGAAACACTCATCGTTGAAATTGTCGCAGCAGCAAGTAAATAAAAATGTAACGAACCGCTTGAAAGATTTTCAGGCGGTTTTTTGTCAAATGAAGTTTTGAATAATACTTAAGACATCTGTCCAAGTGAGGATGTCGCAGGTTTCAACTACTTGTAAATTTCGATGTTGATAGTCGATGGAACGGATTTGATGAGTCACGATTTGTCCAGTGATTTTTCTCGGTGACTTGATATCAACGTAGGTAGGATAAGGTCTAATGGTAGACGTAATGGGGCAGACTAAGCAAAAACCAGTGTATTGATTGAATTCGTTGCGACTAAGTACTAAAGCGGGTCTTCTTTTTTTTATTTCTTTTCCTCTAGAGGGATCAAAGTCTAGCAACACGATTTCTCTTTGTTTTGGATAAGGCATTAATACTCATCCCCCTCAGGTTTCATAGTGTCCCATTCAAGCGATTCATCAGATAAATCTGCGCTAAAACCTGTCCATTGGTCTTTATCTGCAAAAATATCTTCCTGCTTAGGTTTTAAAATATACGTATCCTCAACTTTGTAAACACTGTATTCTTCTCCGACTTTAGGGGCGATTTCTTTTGGAAAAATTGTTCCTACAGAATTTCCGATTTTTCTAGTGGTAATCTTCATGTAAAACACCTAACTTTCAAACGTAATGTTAAATTAAATTTAACACACGTTGTGGTAAAACGCAAACAAAAAGATTTTTTGTTCAATTGGTCTAGACAAATACGAGGTTTGATGCTAAAATTGGTATGTACCAATAAGAAGAGGAAAGAGTGAGAAAGATGAAAGTAGTAAAAGTAACCAATGCAAATGAAGGTGGCCAAAAAGCCTTTGAATTATTAAAAGATTGTCTAGCACAAGGAAAGAAAACTTTTGGTCTAGCAACAGGGGGTACACCAGAAACCTTGTATCAAGAAATTGTCAAAAGTGATTTAGACTTTTCGGATTGCGTTTCAGTCAATTTAGATGAATATGTGGGCTTAGGTGGCGAAAATGAGCAAAGTTATCGTTACTATATGAATGATCACTTATTTAATCACAAACCTT
>JAEWFE010000317.1 GCA_023389005.1 Bacillota bacterium | reverse complement strand
TTCTTTTTGATGACGTAACAATTGAATTAATAGATTTTTCAAGATAGAATCACTGTTTTGCTGTGTTTCGATGAGATAGATAGCCATGGGTAATTCCTTTCTTTATAAAAATTGCAAGCAAAATTATTTGACGATTTTCATTTATTTTTAATTAACTATCAAACAATATAACATAAAATGAAGGGAAATAAGTGTAATTTTTTTCGCAACTTGTCATAGATTTTTGGTCGTCATTTTGAGAAAATTGTTCAATTAAAATTAAACAAGAACGTATAGACGCATAAAATGCAGAGTGCTATAATTAATAACGAAGAATAAAGAGTAGGTGATGGACGTGAAATTACTACATACAGCGGATTGGCATTTAGGAAAAAAGTTGCATGGATTTGATATGTTACCTGATCAATCGTATATCTTAGAGCAGATTCTACAATTGGCCAAAGAAGAAAAGGTTGATGCGATTATGATTACTGGAGATATTTATGACCGCGCAATTGCCAGTAACGAAGCGATTCAATTAGGAAATCAAACTTTTCGAAAATGGAATATCGATGAACAATTTCCGTTATTGATGATAAGTGGTAACCATGATTCCGCAACACGACTAGCTACAGGAAAAGAATGGTTCGCAGCTAATCATTTTCATTTAAATACCACAATTAAAGAGAGTTTGACGCCAATTACATTAGGAGATTGTCAGTTTTATTTGCTTCCCTATGTGGAATTAATCGAGGCACGTTTTTTTGTTGAAAATGAGGGATTGGTTGAAGAAGCGCCAAATTCATTGTCACAAGTATTGCAAATTATTATTAAAGAAATGCAGAAGACTTTTGATCCAAGCAAAAAGCATATTTTTATCGGACATTTATTTGTGGCGGGAAGTTTACGCCAAGAATCAGAAACACCATTAGAAATCGGTGGTTTACAAAGTGTGGCCAGTGATTTATTCGATGTATTCGACTACGCAGCTTTTGGTCATTTACATTCTGCCACAGCTAATTTAAAGGGAAAAGTGCGCTATAGTGGTTCGCCATTGAAATATTCTGTTGGTGAATATCGTGATACAAAAGGCGTACGAATTATCAATACGGATTTATTAGCTGATGATTTTGAGCAAGCGACACGTTTTGTTCCGCTACAGCCTTTACGAGAAGTCCGTCATTTAGAAGCAAGCTTTGAAGATTTGTTATATCAGCGAGGAAAATTAAAAGAATATGCCAATGATTATTTGTCTGTTTCACTATCCAATGAAGAAGTCATCATGCAGCTGATGAATCAGTTACGTCCTTTATATCCATACTTACTCAATGTGACACGTAAAGAAAGACAGCGCATAGAATCAGCAACGAATCGGATTCCTCTATCCAAAATCAATCAACCTGAAGCATTGATTCAAGATTTTTTTGTGCGCTTATATGAGGAGCCGTTGACCGAACAACAACAAAATTGGATAAAAGATGCGATGAATCAAGTAAGCGGAAAGGATGAATCATAGATGTTACCTCAAAAAATCCGAATGAAAAATTTTGGTCCGTATGTAGATGAGTGTGTAGATTTTGCCGATTTACAAGCAGATGGTCTTTTTTTGATTACTGGAGATACTGGTGCAGGCAAGACCACCATTTTAGATGCGATGACCTTTGCCCTTTATGGAAAAGTGACGTCTGATAAGCGTACCCCTCTTGAGATGCGCAGTCACTTTGCCGATGAAACAGCAAAAACGGAGGTCCAATTTACCTTTTCTCATCAAAATTATACCTATAAAATTACGCGTCAACCAAGGATGTTTATTCCAAAAAAGAATGGCGAAAAGCGAAAAATAGAACACAATGTCCATTTAGAAGTATTTGATGAAGAACAACAATTAGTCCGTAATATTACTTCTATTAAGGATGTTAACCAATTTGTCGATTCTTTATTACATTTAACGAGTGAACAATTTTCACAGATTATGTTACTTCCTCAAGGCAAATTTCAAGAGTTTTTATTATCAAATAGCAGTAGTAAGAGTGACATTTTGCGTACAATTTTTAATACCCAATTTTATCGTCAATTGGCTGACTGGATGAAAGTAAATTATAAGCAAAAGGAAAAGGCTGTCAATCGCCAAATAGACCAACTACATCAGCTAACAGAACAATTCCAGTTTATACAAGCTGATTCCCAAATAGAAAATCAAGAAACAACAAGTCTGGAAAATTGGCCAGAAATTTTTGCAGCTGATTTAAAGGTACAAAATCAGCAGTTAGTAAATCAAAAAAATACCCTTCAAGATCAACATCAATTTCAGGCAAAGTTACAAGAACAATTACAACAAGTTCAGGAGTTGGCTAAACAACAAGCAGAAGGGGAAAAATTAGTAGCTAGAAAAGCACAGTTAATAGAAAATGAACCTAAGATGATGGCATTATCAAAAACCATCGAGCATCTCAAATGGTTTGCGCAACAAAAGCATGAGTTAGAGCAATATGAAAAAGAACAAAAAAAATTTCAAGACTATTCATCAAATTTAGCGGCAACTAAGGCTCAACAAAAAGATAATGAAGCGGCGATGCAACGCTTTGATCAAGAACAAGATTTAAGAGCAAGTTGGCAACATAAGCTACAACTGGCGCAACAACAAAAATACCAATTAGATGAATTACTGCCAATTGCCAAAGATTATGAAGAAAAGTTGCGAGCTTTTGGCATACTCAAAGCAAAAACGGCAAACTCTTTTAACAAATTGCAAGAATCAGAACAAGCTTTGACTAAAAAAAATCAAGTACTGGATCAAGCTGAAATAAATTTAAATGAGATTCATCAGCAAATTCAACAGTTTTCTCAAGTATCTCATAAAGTAGAAAATTTACGGGACTGGTTAAATGCTGAATCGCAAAAACAAAAAGTCTTAAAGCAACAACAAGCGCTACAAAAGAAACAGCCGGAAATTCAAAAGCAAATCGAGGTAGAAAATCAAAAACTTCAACAACTTTTAGCACAAATGGAAGCGCAAAGAAAAATAAATGTGGCGTTATTAAGTGCAAGATTACGTCGTTTGCTTCAACCAGGTGAGCCATGTCCAGTCTGTGGTTCATTAGATCATCCGGGTGTTTCTCATGAGACAACAGCCGACCAACAAGCATTAATAGAAAATGAACAAGCCTTGCAACAATTAGAAACACAACTTCAAACCTGTCAAAAACAGCAAGGCGCCTTAGCAACCCAAAGTTCAGAAATTGCAAGTCAATTAGCAGAATGTATGCAACAAATCGATGAACAGAACCAATTACAAGCACAGTTGATAGCAGAATTCTTCAATTACCTGCAAGCAAATCTTTCTTGGCCTGCTGTGGATGAGTTAAAAGCTTCTTCCTTAACGACAGCTTCAATCGAGCAGTTTCGTGAGCAATTCCGTCAAACGCTTAATGAGTTTATTGCAAATTCGGAAAAGATCCAGACACAAATCGCTCAAGAAAAAATAGCACAAAAACAACTTCAAGACAGCTTGAGTTATGCACAGGAAGAAAACCATGCTTTACAAAAACAATTACTTCAAGCTGAAAGTCAATTGAATACCGTGAAAGAAAGATTAGGTGAACAAACCTATCCAGTGTTGCAAGATAAAAGTTTACGAGTGGAGCAAGAAATCAAACAATTATCTGAACAAATGGAGCAAGCGCAAAAACAAGAGAAAAATCTGCAAGATACCAAGATTCGATTGGAAACACAAGAACAGACCCTACTAAGTGCTTTATCTGAACAAAAAGCGATTGTCAACCAAGCTCAGCAAGTCGTTGCCACTATTTACCAACAAATAGATCAGCGTTTTGGTAGTCGATTTTATCCTGATTTTGAAAATGGCAAAGCAGTCGACCTAACAGAATATTGGCATAAGACAACGCAGCTAGCTACCATGGAACAAACCTGGCAACAATATCAAGAGGAAAAGCATTATTTAACCACACGTTTACAAGAACTAGAAGCAATCATGAAAAAGCCAAGTGTGGATGCCAAACCGCTAGAAGAACAATTGTCGATAATGAAGCAAAATATTGAGGAATTATCGACTAAGTATGCCCAAGATCAGCTTATTTATGAACAAAATCAGCAACTTTGCCAACGATATGACACCTTATTGGCCCAAAATCAACAATTACTGACAGAAGTACAAGCCTATGCACGACTAGCTAAAGGGATGAATGGAAGCAATGAATTGAATTTAACCTTAGAAAATTATTGCTTACAAGTATATTTTCAAGAGGTGCTATTGCTTGCTAATCAACGTTTACAAGAGTTGACGCAAGGAAGATATACATTAGAAATCAGTGATGAAAAAGGACGAACTGCAAGTAATACTGGCTTAGAACTCGTGATTTTTGATGATTATACGGGTGAAATTCGTCGTGTACAAACCTTATCTGGTGGTGAAAGTTTTATTGTATCGCTGGTACTATCGCTATCCTTAGCCGATGTCATCCAGCAGCAAAGTGGTGGTGTTCAAATCGAAGCCCTCTTTATTGATGAAGGGTTCGGGACTTTGGATGAACAGACACTGCAATTAGCCATTCAAACTTTGGCTCAGTTGGAAGGACAGGGCCAAATGATTGGTATTATTAGTCATGTACGTGAACTAAAAGAGCAAATTCCGCGCCAAATTCAAGTCAAAAAATTAGGAGATGGACGCAGTGAAATTCATATTCAAAGCGAGTCTCAAATTTCCTAAAGAAAGATAAATCATCCGAAGCGTCATTGGCATCATTTGTTTTAGAAATAATGAAATAAATGGTGCCAATTTTTATATCTATTTTGTGATGTGTTTAAAATTTGTAATCAAAACAAGAAGAATAAAATAATATTATAAAACGCTTACGATATTTATTTAATGATTTACTGATTGTGATAAAATTTTTAATTAACCCCTAGGAAAGTTTCTGAAATCCTATGAGAATAGGCAAAGAAAGCAAGTTTACTAACATTTTTACTGACATATCCTAAAATAGACTCTAGTAATTAACTTGATTATTGAGTATAATGGGCATGTAATAGTTTCAGTAGATGTTTTTATTTGCAATGAAGAAGGGAGAGATAATGATGTTAACACTTTATACATCACCGAGTTGTACCTCATGTCGTAAAGCTCGTGCATGGCTTCAAGAATATAAT
>JAEWFE010000264.1 GCA_023389005.1 Bacillota bacterium | reverse complement strand
GATAATTTTATCGCAACTTCTAGTCAAATTTTAGCTGAAACGATGAACAAAGCCGGTGTTTCCTTAGAGACCAACTATGGCGAAATTGAACATTTAAGCCAATTATTGATGAAGACTAACGACAATTTAGCGCAAATGGATGCGTATGTGAATCAGTTAAAAGATTTACAACAAAAATTACCTGAAATTAAGGAAAAATATGCTTTAGCGCAAAGAGTTCCGGATTACTATCCAGAAATCAATCGCCTCGCAGATAAATTAATCGCTGTCAACCAACATACCAATCAGCTTGATCAGGTAGGACAGACGCTTTTAAAGGTGCAAAAACAACTGCCGACGATTCAACAGGTACCTAACCGTTTAGATCAATTAAATCAAGACTTTTCGAAAGTGCAGCCAATTTTAACTAAGAGTATAGAAGAGGCAAAGGGTGCGATAAGTTTAGTAACCCAAGTGCAAGGATTAGTCCCAACGATTCAAGATTTTAATGACAAATCGAATCAATTACTAACAGACTCAGTTACAGGTGTCGAAAAATTCCAGGAAGCTTTGCCAAGTATTGAAAATAGTTTGAATTTGCAATTACAAACACTTTTACTCTTTTCACAAACCATGAGCAGCTTTTTAGACAAACTTAGTCAAGATTTGCATGTAGTTGATCAAGCGCAACTTACCCCTGAGCAACGCCAACAACTACAAATGCTAGTCACAAAAATAGATGAACGAGTGAACCAAACGAAACAAACGATAGAAAAACAAATCCAATATTTAGAAGTACTAGGGAAAATTACGGGCAAAGATTTTAGCCAGTCAATTCGTCAATTGAATCAATTACTAGACAAAATCACTCAGATGCAAGAAAAGGTTGGACAAATCAATGGCGTACTTGCTAATTTACCAAATCAATTAACAACTGCACAGAACTTAGTGAGTCAACTTCAAGGGATAAACAATGATTTTAACCGTATCTTGCAAGGAATAGATTTAACTGGATTAAGTAGCAAAATCAATGATACTTTAAGCAATCAATTATTGCCAATCCTTAAAGACAGCCAAAAAGTATTAGGTGAGGTTAGCAAAATTGACTTAAAAGATCTATTAGATAAGACAAATCGCGTGTTAAATCAAGGTATTCAAATTTTAGAAACAGTTTCTACGGATTTACCTACTTATCAACAAAAACTTCAAGTAGTAAACCAACTTGCGAAAAGTCATATGGGCGAATTTACGAATGGTGTGAATCAAGCAGTGCAATTCTATCAAAATGATTGGCCGCAAACCAAACAAAAATTGGCCCAAGCAAGTCAATTTGCACAACAAGATTTGCCAGGGATTGAAAGAGATTATCGACAAGCACTTAAACAAATTGATGCGAAAATGCCTGAATTAGATCAAGCTATTCAACAGGTGAATACGTTTATCAATCAAGATTGGCCGGTGGTACGTACAGCCATCCAAAAATCAGCGCAAGCCTTGCAAGTAGGCGAAACCAAATTGCCATTGGATGAACTAATCGAATTGTTGAAAGTGAATGCTCAAAAAGAAGCCGATTTCTTCAAAGAACCAGTGAAATTAAAAACTACTGCCTTTTATCCAATTAAGAATAACGGTTCGGCTAGTGCGCCGTTTTATACTGCACTTTGTCTATGGGTGGGCTCGTTATTACTTTCAAGTTTGGCAAGTACGAGTGTGTATCTGAACGAACGTCAAAAAGGCAAATATACTTTACGTGAACAATTCTTTGCTCGGATGCTTTCGTTCTTAACGATTGGCTTAGGACAAAGCTTAATCGTTGTACTTGGTAATTTGTATTTATTGAAAGTTAGCGTTACGAATCCAGGATGGTATATGGCGTTTACTGTCTTTATCGGACTTACCTTTATGTCGATTATCTACGTGCTCGTCAGTTTATTTGGTAATGTCGGTAAAGGTCTGGGAATTATCTTGCTGGTGCTTTCGATTTCAGGTGGGGGTGGAAACTATCCAATTCAAGTCTCTGGTGTCTTCTTTAGATGGATTAATCCATGGTTGCCATTTACGTATGCGGTCAATTTATTACGAGAAGCAACAGGAGGTATTTACTTGAGAAATATGTGGGTAGATATTATCTTCTTGATTTGTGCTGGACTATTATTTATCATTTTCGGCACCATCTTCTTCCCAACAAACGACGCCATGGTGAAAAAATTCAACCACCGCACCAAAAACAGCCACTTCTTTCATTAAGGATGCGAGGCGACTTGTTTAGCCACGAGCGGAACTTATGTAAAAAACGACTAAACGCGCATTAAAAGTGTGTTTAGTCGTTTTTGGTGTTCATGGGATTTTGTGGTACAATGGTGGGGCGATTAATAGAATTAGAAAGTAGGAAAAATATGTTAACAACAGAAGATTTTGATTTTGATCTACCTGAAGAACTGATTGCACAAACCCCGTTAAAGGAGCGGACGAGTTCTAGATTGTTAGTGATGAATCGCCAAACAGGAGAACTAACTGATAAACATTTTTACGATATTATTGATTATCTGAATCCAGGTGATGCTTTGGTAATGAATAATAGCCGAGTGTTGCCAGCTCGCTTACATGGCGAAAAGGTCGAAACTGGCGCACACTTAGAAATTTTGCTTTTGAACAATACAGTCGATGATGAGTGGGAAGTCTTAATTAAACCAGCAAAACGTGCCAAAGTCGGAACAGAAATTTCTTTTGGTGATGGTCGATTGCAGGCTGTGGTTAAAGAAGAATTAGATCATGGCGGTAGAATTATTGATTTCAAATATGACGGGATTTTTCTTGAAATATTGGAATCATTAGGAGAAATGCCTTTACCACCATATATCAAAGAACGCTTAGAAGATCCTGACCGTTATCAAACCGTTTATGCCAAGGAAAATGGCTCAGCAGCGGCACCAACTGCAGGGCTACACTTTACGAAAGATTTATTAGCCAAAATCGAAGCGAAAGGTGTGAAATTGGTTTATTTGACGCTTCATGTTGGTTTAGGGACCTTTAGACCAGTGAGTGTGGATAATATTGCAGAACATGAAATGCATAGTGAGTTTTATTCGCTAAGCCTTGAAGCTGCACAGACGCTAAACGAAGTGAAAGCAAATGGGGGTCGAATTGTTGCGGTAGGGACGACTTCTATCCGTACTTTAGAAACGATTGGTAGCAAATTTGATGGAGAAATTCAAGCAGATAGTGGTTGGACCAATATCTTTATTACACCAGGTTATGAGTTCAAAGTAGTGGATGCTTTTTCTACTAATTTTCATTTACCTAAGTCAACCTTAGTGATGTTAGTAAGTGCTTTTGCAGGTCGTGAACAAGTGCTTGCAGCTTATCAACACGCCATTGAAGAAAAGTATCGATTCTTTTCATTCGGCGATGCAATGTTCATTTTTTAAGCCAAAATAAAACGGGGAAGCTATTCATTGCCTCCCCGCTTTTTTAATGGAAATCATCCGGTTCAATAAGATGTTCTTTTTTTGCCAACTCATTATAAAAGACTGCTTTTGTCATGTACATATAAGGATTAAGCCATAAATAACCAAGCCCTAGAGTCATAAAACATAAAATTTGCCAGCCGATGAAACTTAAATCTAAGACGAAATATTCAAACTTATGGCCTTTCATCATTTGCTCGCTGCGTTTCAGACATTCAAGTAAATCAGGACGTTCTCCGGTTTTTTCATAAAGATCATAATAGACAAATTCAGCCTGAGAGTAGGCATAACCTTTGATAATGCCCGGAATGATTAGTAACAAACTCCATCCCAAAAGAAAAATTCCTCTTAAAATATACAGGCAAAATAAAGGAATGAGATGCTTTCTAGAAATTGTCTGAAAGCCATCGTTGATAAGACTGATTTGTGTTTTCTTTCCACGACTCAGATTGATAAAAGTCCAAAAAATCGCAGTTAAAAGATAAAAACTGATTAAATCAACAAAGCAACTTGAAGGTAAATCAGAAAAATCCAAAGAATAAGATAATACAGAATCAAAAGAACGATTTTGCAATAAGCTATAATGAATCATAGCGTAAACAGTACTAGCTAAAAAACCAGTATAGGTAATACCAATGGATAATAATGTTGGAATGAGACAGATTAAAATCGCTTGCGTATAGCGTCCTTTGAGTAAATATTTCGCTTGTAGTTTTAGTTCAGCACGAGACATGAAATCACTCCTTTAAGGACATTATAGCAAAAAAAGTTTTCAAAAAATACTGAAAGTTATTCATGCTTTTTAGTTGCAAACGATTACAAGTGGTGCTATACTATCATTGTAAGGGAGGAAAGAAGCTGAGAGATAAAAGTAAATAATCAATAAAACACCCAAGATTTACTACTAATAATGGAAAAGGCGTCGACTATATAGCGCGCATGAAACAAAAAAATAAAAGAGAAAGTAGTAGCAAAAGCAACAAAATTTGTTAAATCTACAAGATTCACCTAAAGTGTATGCAAAGTCAACTTGCAATGTAGAGTAAGAGGTACGCAGTGAGAAAATTTATTAGTGCCCGGATAATTTTAGTGTAGAGATTGTAAATGAAACAACGATTTGTAAAAAGCAAGGACTTTGCTACCGATCATCTCAGCTCGGCCTTCTAATTAGGACTCGGTTTATCCGGGTCCTTTTTTTACGCTTGATTCGTTTAATGGTTTGTTTTATGATAAAGAAAAAAAGATTTCTTAAATAGAAAAAGGTGAGAGAATGGAACAAACGAAACCTTATGGCACTGTTTTGATTAAGGCGGCAAAAATTATTGATTGTATTGCTGAAAATCCCCATATCGGCCTACAAGAAATAGCCCATCAATGTCAAATGACCATGCCGACAACTTTAAAAATCCTAGACACATTAAATTTAATTGGCTATGTCAAAAAAAGTGAAGAAAAAACTTATCAATTAGGGGCAAAATTAGTACGTTATGCTAATCAGAATATTGAACAAATTGATTTGATTGAGCAAAGTTTACCATACTTGGAAAAGTTACAAGAAAAAATTGATGAGACGATTCATTTGGGCGTTTTAAGTAATTCTGAAATTTATTACGTCAATAAATTAGAACCAAAATTTCAGTCAATTCGTATGTCATCAAAAGTTGGGATTAGTCGCCCACTATATAGCTCAGCAATGGGTAAAGCAGTTCTGGCGATAATGAGCAAATCTGAAGTGGATAGTTATTTAGAGACAAATGATTTAAAGCCATTTACCGTAAATACAATCACAAATCCACTAAAATTAAAGCAAGAATTATCAGAAATTAGAGCGAGTGGGATTGCTTTTGATAACGAGGAAATGGAAAAGGATATTTTTTGTATAGGTACTGCATTGATGAATAAGGGACAGATCG
>JAEWFE010000199.1 GCA_023389005.1 Bacillota bacterium | reverse complement strand
AAATGGTTTCAGGATCTTGAATTTCAGCGCTATATTTGGTAATTGGTTTAAATAAGGCAGCGTTATCCATACTTTGGTGTGTTAATTTTAATAAATCGCTACGTTTTACTTGTCCAGCGATGGCAAGTACTGGGTCACCTTCTGCAGTGGCGGTAACTAAACCAGTGGCTAAGTTACTTGCACCTGGACCACTTGTTGCAATGACGACACCAGGTTTACCCGTTAAACGTCCGATTGCTTGTGCCATAAAAGCCGCATTTTGTTCATGACGTGTAACGATTAATTCAGGTCCTTTATCTTCTAAAGTATCGAAAACGCGGTCAATTTTTGCCCCAGGAATCCCAAAAACATACTCTACTTCATGATTAATCAAGCTATCCACGATAATATCGGCACCGTGTTTTTCTTTTTTACTCAACTGTAACACTTCTTTCTGTATCATTTTCTTTAAAAACTCATTAAATCAACGTTTTTAGTTGTATAACAGTTTGTTTATCTGTTTAATTTCGTTTTGCATTATAACACTAGTTTTCGCCTGTTGTAAATAGATATGTTTGAAAATTTGCAGAAAATATAAAGTAACTGTATTTATGTCTTGATAATGACTGGAAAAATATTATTTTTATAAAAATTAGATTAGTTATAATTAGTAAACTGTTTTAATACCTTAAATATAGCTAAAATAAATAATATCATGAAATGTAGTTGAGAATACTATAGTTTGTTGTGAAAAGGCTTTGTTTTTTACAGCTTGACAAGTGATTTTGAGAATGTTATCTTAGAAGTATAGAAAAGCGTGAAAGTATTTTTTAGTTTCTTTAATAATTTAGGAAACACCGTAAATCTTTCCTTATGTAAGTCGCTTTCTTGAAATAAAAGTAATAATTTTTTTGCACCTGTTCAAATTAGTAGCATTTTTTAGATGATGGGTGTAAAATGTACACGTGTTGAGTAAAACGACTCAATACCTAAATACGCTGTTTCAATTTTATATATACTATCCTTTCCCATAACACAAAAGCGAGGCTGCCAAAAACAGCCTCGTTTTTGTATAAAGGATGTGAAGCAGCTCGCTCAGACATGAAGAAATTCGTGTGCTTACCTACCGCTGAGAAAATCGGATGAAAGGAGATTTTCTCAAGCGGGAGGGCGAATTTCACAATGTCTAGCTGCTGAACGCCGTAGATAAAGGATGTGAAGCAGCTTGGAAATCCTCGAAAAAATTCGTGTTTACCTCATCATTTTTGCTTCAATGGCAAAGTAACACGAAAATTCACGCCCCGTGGGAGGATATCTAGCACTTCAATTTTCCCCTGATGTTCATGAATGATTTGCCAAGCGATAGTTAAGCCCAAACCATAGCCGCCAGTTGCCTGATTACGAGAAGCATCTTCGCGGTAGAAACGTTCAAAAAGATGCGCTTTATGTTCCTCATTAATTGAAGGCCCTGTATTTTTTACTTCTAATTGCCAAAACGCACCATTACTTTTTGAAAGCACCGTGATAGCATCGCCAGTATCTGTATACTTCAAAGCATTATCTAACAAGATGACCACTAATTGATGCAGTCGCTTGTGATCAGCAATAATCGTATCAGAAGTGAGATTCTCAAAGGTAAAAGTTTTCTCGTCAATTTCTGCCATTTCGATAAAAGGTTCGACAATTGGGGCAAGAAAAGTATCAATATGCAAAGTGGATTTTTCTAATATCAGTTGATTAGAGTCACTTCTTGCAATGGTCAATAAGTCGGCAGTTAAACGATTGAGTCTTCTAGTCTCATTTAGAGCTTGGGCAATGGTCTCTGATTCTTCCATAATGGTATGGTTCGGTTGTGTGAAGAGCCTTTGTAAACTATTTTGAATAATTGTCAGTGGGGTGCGCAATTCATGAGAGGCATTTTCGACAAATTCCTGTTGCTTGTGCCAAGACTTCAAAATAGGTTGCATATTGGCTTTGGCGAGATAAAAACTGACGATAATCGATAGTAACCAAAAAATAAGCATGCAAATGACTAAAATCATCTGAAAAGTACCCATGGAATCACTGACTTGGTTGGTATTGGCTAAAATTTGTACATAAGCCACTGCAGAGTTTTCGCTTTCATACTTATAGGTAATGGAGTGAAAGGATAGATGACCATTATTCAGACTGAGTTCTTTCACTTTACCGAGCTTTTTTTTGTCGAGTGTTAATGCATTCAATTCATTCAAACGGCCACCGAGTAAAGATTTATTCAAGATTTCGCCTGATTTCGACCATAGAATCATCTGGGTATTAAAACGGTTGAAGCCTTTGAAATCCTTATCAGGTGGTTGTTTTTCTAGACTTTCTCCCTGACTATTGAATAAATCCGCTTGTTCAAAACGGGCAATTTCAAGCTGTACCAAAGTTGGTTGATTCATGACTTGTCTCAGCATTTTGTCGGTTTGTTGATAAGCAAGGCTATGCATTAATTGCAAAATAATCAAGCCTAAGAGTAGAAAAATCCCTCCAAAAGCAAGAATATTAAAGAAGAAAAGTCGCCGTTGTTGCTTGCTTGTCATCTCTTCTTTCATTCGCTCAATCCTTTCTTTGGACTAGTAAATACCCAACATTGCGCAAGGTCTGGATATTTTCTGCCATTTCAGTCTGTTTGAGATGTTTGCGCAGATGACTCATATAGACTTCAACCACAGTGATCGTCGTTTCCGAATCAAAGCCCCAAATCCGATCAAAAATTTGCTCTTTGGTTAAAATCATTCCTTGGTTTTGAATCAAATAGACGAGCAGTTCAAATTCTTTGCCTTGAATAGGTAGGACAGTCTCGTGTGCACGAACTTCTTTTTTGCTTAAATCACAAATGATATTTCCATATTGTAGCGTATTTTCCTCGTGCATGCCTAACGAACGTCTTAATAGGGCTTTGACTCTTAATCGTAGTTCTTCACGATAAAAGGGTTTGGTTAAATAATCATCTGCCCCTTTTTGAAAACCAGTAATTTTATCTTCTAGGCTATCTTTGGCAGTTAAGATTAAGACAGGTGTTTGAATATTTTCTTGGCGTAATTGAGCGAGCACTTGATAACCGCTCATCTTCGGTAGCATCAAATCAAGCAAAATCAAATCATATATCTTACTTTGCGCTTCATACAAGCCTTCTTCACCATCAAAACACAGTGTCACTTCCCCTAAATCAGCAATAATTTCTTTAATATTTTCAGCTAGAATTTTTTCATCTTCTATTACTAATAGTTTAATCATCGCATCCACCTACTTTCCTCATTATTGTAACGAAAGAATATCAGATTTTCCATAATCGAACCTTAAAATTTTTAAGCTAGCTTTAAGTTATTGACGTTATCTTGAAAAAAACGAAAGGAATGAAGCAAGATGAACTTTATCAAACGAGCCTATCAATATCTCTGGGCAAAAAAAGGCAAAAGTGTTTTAATGATTGCGATTCTATCCGTCGTAATGATTTTTGTTTTAGCAGGTTTGAGTATCTATCAAGCAGCGAATCAAGCAATCACTAATGCCCAAAAAAGTACCGGAGCCACTGTGACACTCACTCAAAATCGTGAGGCGATGTTTCAAGCAAAGGAAAAGGAAGAAGATAACGACCAAACCTCGAGTAGTTCTGAGCAAAGTCAGCGGAAAACTTTTAGCCGGACGCCAATCAATTTAAGTGATGCGAAAAAAATCGCGGCATTATCAGGGGTGAAATCTTATCTATACACAGCGACCACCTCAGTAGATGCAGCAAGCGGTATTGAAGCAATTGAAAGTAGTGCTAAAACAAGCAGTACCAGTGAAACAACAAGTGGTTCTAACGAGGCTACGAGTGAAAGCAAAGACAACGAGGTAACTTCTGGTGCGAGTCAAAGTAAACAAGGAAATGGCCAAATGCCGCCAGGAGAAGCCATGTCGCAAGGAGATTTTCGCGTCCAAGGTGTTTCAGATAGCAGCTTATTAACGACTTTTACCCAAGGAGAAGCCAAAATAATCAAAGGAAGTGCGATTACTAGTGCCGATGAAGGAAGTAACGCTGTATTAATTGAAAAAACTTTGGCTGAGGAAAATGATTTATCTGTCGGAGATACCTTTAAAGTGACAAGCAGTGATGACAAGGAAGTCGAATTAAAGGTGAAAGGTATTTATGAAACCACTGATGCCGGTGATGAGTTAGGGATGCAGTTTAACTTTTTAAATCCGGCGAATACCTTAATTACTTCTTATACGATGGTAGCAACCTTAAAAGGCGAAGATAGTGAAACGATTGATGAGGCGACATTTACCTTAGAAGATCCTGCTAAAATGGATAGTTTCATTAAACAAGCCGAAAAATTAATTGATACCGATACTTTTAGCCTTCAAAGCAATGATCAAATGTATCAACAAATGCTTCAACCACTGAATAATGTCAAAGGATTTGCCAAAAATATTATTATCCTTGTCGGTGTTGCAGGTGTAGTGATACTAACTTTGATTGTGATGTTAAGTTTGAAAGATCGTCGCTATGAGATGGGCGTATTGTTATCATTGGGTGAATCACGCATCAAGTTAATCGGCCAATTCTTCATCGAAATCATCATTTGTTTAGTATTTGCTTTAGGCATTGCAGGTGTAACAGGCAATCTTGTAGGAAATGCACTAGGCAACCAACTGATTAGCCAACAAACCACAAGCACCCAAAACCAACAGACCAATAATCAACCAGGTGGGGCACCAGGTAAAGTGCAAAATGGCCAAACACCGCCTAGTCGACCAGGAGGCAATCGTCAAAATCCATTTGCTGCATCACAAGAAGTGAAAAATCTGAAAATTAACGTGCAACCAAAACAATTTATGCTTTTAACGGCTATAGCAATAGGGATTGTTTTAATCGCAATTTGTTTTGCATCCATTGGTATTTTTAGGCTAAATCCCAAATCAATTCTAATATCGTAAAATGAGGTGAAAATATGGTTTTACAAGTTGAAAATTTAGGTTACTGGTATGCAAATGAACGTCCGTTGTTTCAACAAGTCAATTTGACCTTTGAGCCACGCAAGATGTATGCCATTTTAGGAACAAGTGGTAGCGGCAAAACCACCTTTTTATCCCTTTTGGCTGGTTTAGATCAACCCAAAGAAGGGCAAATCACTTATCAAGGGGAGTCGCTAAAACAAATTGGTCTGCAAAATTATCGGAAAAATCAAGTCTCAATCGTCTTTCAAGCGTATAACCTTTTACCCTATTTAAGCGCGGTGGAAAATGTATTAACAGCGATGGCAATCAGTCAGACCCAAAAAGAAAATCCTAAAGAATATGCTTATCAACAGCTAGAAAAAGTAGGCCTTACCCGTGAATTGGCCGATAAACGAGTGAGTCATCTATCGGGCGGACAACAGCAAAGAGTCGCCATTGTTCGAACGGTTTGTTGCGGACATGATTTGATTGTGGCCGATGAACCAACAGGAAATTTAGATGAACAAACCTCTCAAGAAATCATCACCCTTTTTCAGCAGCTTGCCCATGAACAGGAAAAATGCATCATTATTGTCACGCACGAAAAAGAAGTGGCGAATGCAAGTGATGAAGTCTATGTGTTGAAAAATCAGCAGTTAACAAAGCAAGCAGTTTCCTTATAGCAAAAGATTACAGTTAGGTGACATTTTGACATCTAACTGTAATTCAATTTTTGAGCAAAGGTTAAGAATTTTTAAAGATAGTTGCGTTATAATCGAACTAGAAAAAATAGAAGGTAGGTAGCATGACAAATTATAAAAAATATTTATGGTTATATCCAATGTTGGTTTTATTTGTCGGACTGATTGGTGGGGCCAAAACCGTAGAAGTCAATCCTGATTCCACCACCTATCATGTATTGGCAGCGCAGGTCAATCGTCAAATCGCCAGTCCTTTGATTATGGTTCCGGGCACATATGGCACGCAAAATCGCTTTGATGAAATGTTGGCAACCTTGAAGACGACAACGCCGGATTTAAGTGTCGAAAAAATTACCGTACATACAGATGGCACCTTGAAAGTGACAGGTAAAATCAAAAAGAGCAGTCAGCATCCAGTTTTTGTGATTGCCTTTGAAGAAGCAGAAGATGGCATTGAAGCAATTAGCCAACAAGCGCAATGGTTTCAGCAAGCCTTACATAGTATTCTTGATTTTTATGATTTTGAGACCTATAACTTTGTCGGTCATTCGAATGGTGGTTTGGTTTTTACTGAATATCTAGAAAATTTGCAAACGACTGACGAACCCCAAGTTGCTAGTATGATTACCTTGGGCACACCTTATAATGATGTCGTAGAAGAGGAGAATCAAAACTATCAAAGCGCCAAGGTGACAGAATGGTTAGATCATTATCTAGTATCAAGTATTCGCCAAACCAATTTTGAAATGATTAATATTGCCGGTAGCTTAAATAGTCAAGCAACAGATGGTACAGTTCCGTTAGCCAGTGTGCAAATGGGGGCGCAAATCTTCCAAAACAAGACCGAATATCAAGAAAAGATTGTGTCAGCCTCGCATAGCAATTTGACCGAAAATGAAGAGGTGCTTGCGTTATTGTCAAAAGTAATAAGTGCTAATAGTCAAAATCTATCAGTTTAAAATTAGGCGGACTGTTTACACACCTAGGATTAATCGGTACAATAAAAACAATAAAAGGAGGATTTTTTTATGCAAGTACCCTATACAGTTGATCACGTGGGCAGCTTTTTACGTCCTGCACGTATTAGACAAGCTCGTCATGATTTACAACAAGGTCAGATTACCAAAGATGAATTACGTCAAATAGAAGATGAAGAAATCTTGAAGTTGGTTGAAGAACAAAAACAAGTCGGCATTTTCGGCATTACAGATGGTGAGTTTCGTCGTGGCTGGTGGCATATCGACTTTTTAGAAAATTTATTAGGGATTGAAGGTTATGTCCCTGAAGCTGGTTATAATCAGAATTTTAAAGGCGCTGCAGTACCATCTTATAATATCCGTGTGGTTGATAAGATTG
>JAEWFE010000192.1 GCA_023389005.1 Bacillota bacterium | reverse complement strand
GAATGGTTTCGGCAGTATTTCCTAGACTTACTTCCACGTCTTGCTTGACTCCATAAGCTTAATAAATCCTGCGACCTCTACTTTTTAAGTGAAGGAAACTATTCAATTAATTCTTTTATAGGGTAGTTGAAAAGTTGTGTTTTGTCAATAGAAATGTAAAGTGAATTTTCATATAAACGTTTTCAAAAAAGATGATAATTTTTACGAACTATTTTCTGAAATTTCTGTCAGGATGGATAATCAATGATATAATAAGGGAAAAGAAGAGAAAGTAGGGGATAAGATGGCAGCAATTACGATAGAAGATGCAGTGAAGATGATGCAACAGACCAAACATATTACTTTTCTAACAGGAGCGGGGGTGTCAACGGCTTCAGGAATTCCTGATTATCGCTCCTTAAAAGGTGTGTATCATGGACTTGATCAACCAGAGTATTTGTTGAGCCATACGTGTATGCTACGGGAGCCAGAAAAGTTTTATGAATTTGTCCAAAAATTATATCATCCTGATGCCAAACCAAATGTCATTCATGAAAAAATTGCCGCGATGGAAAAAGAGAAAGATTGTTGGGTGGTTTCTCAAAATATTGATGGGCTACACGAAAAAGCTGGTAGTCAACATTGTGTAAACTTTCATGGCAATATTTATGACTGCTATTGTCGTAAATGTCATCAAAAAGTTGATTATCAAGATTATATGCAATCAGATGTGCATCAAGATTGTGGGGGCCAAATTCGTCCCGGGATTGTACTATATGAAGAAGGTTTTACCCAAGATGTGTTGGATAATGCGGTCAATGCAGTGAGAAATGCAGATTTAATCGTAATTGTGGGGACGACTTTCCAGGTACACCCATTTTGCGATTTAATCCATTACAAACGTGCCGATGCAAAAGTTTTAGTTATCAATCAGACCGCTATTTATTTACCAATCCAAGCTTTTATGTTACAAAAGGATGCAGTAGAAGTATTTGAAAAATTATAAGAAAAAGGTGATGTTGTGAGAACAGAAAAAGAGAAAATGATTGCTGGCGAGTCTTATTTTTCAGGAGATGCCGAGTTAGTTGCAGATCGCAAACACGCAAGAAAAATGATGCGCGCCATTAATCAAGAATCAGATGGAAAAAAACGCAGCGAATTATTAAAACAAATTTTTGGCAAAACAGCACAAAACTTATATATGGAGCCGAATGTACATTTTGATTATGGTTATAATATTTCTGTAGGTGAGAACTTTTATGCCAATTTTAATGCGGTGTTATTAGATATTTGTCCGATAACGATTGGCGATAATTGTATGTTGGCCCCTAATGTTCAATTATATACAGCTTACCATCCGCTAGATCCCATTGAGAGAAATAGTGGGTATGAAAATGGCGCACCGATTACATTAGGTGATAACGTCTGGATTGGTGGCAATTCAGTGATTTTACCCGGAGTTACATTAGGAGATAATGTCGTTGTCGGTTCAGGTAGCGTAGTGACTAAGAGTTTTCCAGATAATGTAGTGATTGCGGGAAATCCTGCGAAAATCCTTAAAGAAATTCCTAAGAAAAAGGAAGAAACTGCCGAAAATCTTGATAAGTTACGCAAAACAATTGACCAAATTGACCGGCAAATCGTAAAATTATTGGAAGAACGGATGGATGTGGTTTCGTCAATTGCGGATTATAAAGAAAAACATCAATTACCAGTCTTAGATGAGAATAGGGAAAAGGCTTTATTAGAAAAAGTTTCTAAGTTAGTTCACAAAGAAGAATATCAAGCAGCCATTCGTGATAGCTTTGATGATTTAATGAAGCATTCAAGAAATTATCAAATGCAACGTATGGAGGGAAAAGACAATGATTGAAGGTCAAAAAAGAAGAGAAATTATTTTAGAGGAGTTATCCAAAGCGACTAAAAATGTCAATGCGACCCAACTAGCTGAAAAGTTTGGTGTCAGTCGCCAAATAGTGGTGGGTGATATTGCTTTGTTACGAGCAAGTGGCATTGAGATTATTTCTAATTCTAGAGGTTATCGCTTAGCCAATAAATCTGCTGGTATGTTAGAAACGAAATTAGCAGTTAAACACGGCCCTGATAAAGTAGAAGAAGAATTGAGATTGATTGTTGAAAATGGCGGGATCGTAGCTGATGTGATTATTGAACATGAAATATATGGTGAAATCAAAGGTACAATGGATATCAAAAATGAAGAGGAGGTAACGGCCTTTTTAAATAAGGTAGAACAAGCACACTCGACTTTACTTTCTAGCTTAACAGAAGGCATCCATTTACACACCATCCAGTATCCAAGTGAAGAAACTTTAGTCAAGATTAAACATGCCTTATCGCAAGCTGGCATCTTACTTGAAGATAATGAATAATGTTAAAAGAGACGCTCAAATCACTATTGGTTTGAACGCCTCTTTTGGTTTATTCTAAAACTAATACATCTTTATCTAAGCTAAATGGGTTTTTAGCATTAATATGATCATAGAACATGACACCGTTTAAATGATCGATTTCATGTTGAACGACGATGGCTGGATAATTTTTTAAACGAATCTTTTGTGTTTCACCATTCATATCAGTATAAGTAACAGTGATGCGTGCATGGCGAACCACATATCCAGGTACTTCGCGGTCAACGGATAGACAACCTTCGCCATCTGCTAGGCAAGCATCTTGGACAGAGTGACTGACGATTTTAGGATTGTACATGACGGTTTCTAAAATTGGTTCTGGTTTTTCTGGATTATTACTAGGTACTAAAAGAGCTATGATTCGCTTTTTAATGTCTAATTGGGGGGCAGCTAAACCAACACCGCCACGTAATTCATATTTTTCAGCCATTTCAGGATCTTGGCTATTATGTAAAAACTCTAACATATCTTTACCTAACTGGATATCTTCTGCTGTTAAAGGGACAGGCACTTCATCACAGACAGCACGTAAGGTAGGGTTACCTTCACGAATAATATCTTTCATTGTTAACATCTAAATGTTTCACTTCCTCAATTTTTTTCTAATAAGTATTCTATCATAGCTTGATTTTTTTTACCAATCGCACAAATTTTTCTTAAATTTTCTAAACTTTTCAAAATTATCTAAATATTTTATTTTTTTCGAAAAAAAGATGCAATGAATGGTTGACCGATGAATTTAGCTATTGTTATAATAATTATTAAAACAAAGGAGGATTAAAGTGAATTTACCTCAAGCTTTTATCGATAAATATCAGCACTTGCTTGGTGAAGAAGCTCATGCGTTTTTGACAGCTTTAACTCAAGAAGAAGTGCAAAAAGGATTTCGACTCAATCCATTAAAGCCCCATGCTAAGGAAATGTTGGCCAAGTTTGATCGTCGTACCTTACCCCAAGCCCCTTTTGCAAAGGATGGTTATGTGGGTGAAATCAGCGGGAAATCTATCTTGCACCAAGCGGGTTATGTCTATTCTCAAGAAATTAGTGCTATGATTGTTGCGAGTGTCGCAGATGTACAACCTGGTCAACGTGTACTAGATTTATGTGCGGCCCCTGGCGGAAAATCGACACAATTAGCTGCAAGTTTAGCTAATCAAGGTTTATTAGTGGCAAATGAAATCTATCCAAAGCGAGCAAAAATCTTAGCCGAAAACTTAGAACGTTGGGGTGCCCAAAATACGGTAGTCACCAATCACGCACCGGTAGAATTGGTTGACTTTTTCCCACAATTTTTTGATACGATTGTCATTGATGCGCCATGTTCAGGTGAAGGCATGTTTCGTAAAGATGAAGAAGCCATCCAACAATGGCAAGAGGATACCCCAGAAATGTGTGCCACACGTCAAAAAGAAATCTTGGACGCAGCGGTACGGATGTTAAAGAAAGACGGCATGCTCGTTTATTCAACTTGTACCTTTGCCCCAGAAGAAAACGAAGAAATGGTTAGCTTCTTGGTAGAAAATTATCCATTTGAAATTGTGCCACTATCCATCGAGGGGACATCACCTGGACGTAGTGAGTGGGGAAGTGTCGCTCATTTAAAAGATACGGTGCGAATTTGGCCGCATTTAAATGAGGGTGAAGGACATTTTGTGGCGAAATTACGATTAAAAGAAGCCTTTATTTCTGATGACGTACCTAAACAAAAGGCAAAAAAAACCAAAAAAGGGAAAATTACGTCAAATGATGGATTGAATAAAGAACAGCAAAAAGTGATGCAAGACTTTACAAAGCGCTGGCCACTTCCTTTTGCCGGAAAACTAGTTCCTTTTAAGGATAATTTATGGCTTTTACCGCAAGAAATGATTCGTTTAGATAAATTAAAAGTGCTTAAACCAGGCTTGCAATTAGGTGTCTTTAAGAAAAAACGTTTTGAGCCAGCATTTGCATGGACGATGGCAATCGAGGATGTTTCGGCTTATCCTAGTTGTCAGATTACTTTGGAAGATTGGCAACGTTATGTGCGTGGCGAAACGATTTTGAAAGACGGAAACCAAGGCTGGGTAGTGCTAGTCGTTGATCAAATTCCTGTAGGTTTAGGTAAACAAGTCCAAGGAGTCATTAAGAATTTCTATCCTAAGGGCTTACGTTTTCAACCATAAATGAAGCAACTCTCCAAAATCAGCGGAGGGTTTGCTTTTAAACTAAAATTGATTGAATTGTTCGAAAAATAAAAACAATCAAGCAAATTTAAAGGAGAAACATATTGGAGAAAAAATTAAGTTTTAAAGAAATATTTTTTATCGGATTGATGATTTTTTCGCTTTTCTTTGGGGCGGGAAATCTGATTTTTCCAGCAGAATTAGGAGCTAAAGCCGGCGAATCAGTCTTTGCTGCAATGGGCGGATTTTTAATTACGGGGATTGGTTTGCCGACGATTGGCTTATTATCACTCGCTTTTGTCAGTAAAAAAGGTCAACCTGAAGATATCGCCATCAAAGTACATCCCATTTTTGCCTTATTATTAACCTGCGTGACGTATTTGGCGATTGGTCCTTTGTTTGCTGCACCACGAACAGGCTTAGTTTCCTTTGAGATAGCAGTTGTGCCTTTTTTACCTAGTGGACCAAAAGCCTTGTTTTTATTCTTGTTTAGCATGCTCTTTTTTGGGATTGTTTATTATTTAGCCCTTTATCCAAATCATTTTGTGGATCGTTTTGGTAAATTAATCACTCCTTTTTTATTAGTGATATTAGGATTATTCATTGTTACTAGCTTTTTGTATCCAATTGCTAAAGAAGCTAAGCCAAGTGGCAATTATGCGACTTTGCCTTTTGCCACAGGACTTAAACAAGGTTATTTGACGCTGGATACGATTGTTTCGGTCATTTTTGCGACATTAATCATGAATGCGACCAAAGCGATGGGAATCAAAAGTGCCAAACAAACGCGAATGATTATCTTAAAAGCTGGCTTAGTATCAGCAACTTGTTTAGGAATCATTTATTCAGGTATTGCGATGATTGGTGCAACAAGTGGGATGAGTCAACACGTTAATGGTGCGGTGATTTTATCAGCGATTAGTCATCATTATTTTGGTAACTTCGGGAACATTTTATTTGGAGTGGTAGTATTATTGGCTTGTCTACCTACAGCATCAGGTGTATTAACTGCTTGTTCGTGGTATTTCAACCGTTTATTCCCACAAGTGAGCTATAAGCAATTTCTGACGGCATTTACTTTATTTAGTGCCATTGTCGCAAACATCGGCTTAGATCAACTCATTAAAGTATCGATTCCAGTCTTAAATTTCATTTATCCGATTATGATTGTGTTAATCTTGCTTGGATTTTTAAGTAAAGTTATCTACTGTAGTCAAGAAATATATGTGGGGACTGTATTACTCACTTCGATTATCGGCCTAAATGATGCCTTTAAAGCGATAAATCCTCAGCTTGATTTCTTGAGTGGGCTTGCTTTACCATTTAGTAACCTTGGTTTTAGTTGGGTCGTACCAGCAGTGATTGGCGGATTGCTTGGATTTCTTTATAGCAAGTGGCGTCAACGTAAAACACCTGTTTATCAGCAAGCAAAACAAACAATTAATAATTAACAGCCATACACATGATAAAAAAAAGCGAAAGTCACAATGTGAGTGACCTTCGCCTTTTTCATTCATTTATACATTATTTTTCTTCTTCGTCTTCTGGCACTTTATTATCTAAGTCGGTACGTACAACTAAGACATCACAAATTGCATGACGGATAACATATTCAGATACAGAACCGATAAATAAACGTTCAACTGCATTTAAACCAGTAGCGCCTAGAATGATTAAATCTACTTTTTCACTCTCAGGTAATTCTTTAGCAATCACTGATTTAGGAGAACCGTATTCGATAATTGTTTTAACTTGATTTACCCCTGCTTCACTAGCTGCTTTTTGATAATCAGCCAAGGTTTGTTTAGCCATTTCACTTGCTTGTTCCATCATCATACCATCTAAAGAAGAGATTGTTTGAAAAGCACGAGTATCAATGACATGGACCAATAACAATTCAGAATTATTCCGTCGTGCAACATTCACCGCCTTTTGAAATGCCAATTCTGCCTCTTTGGAACCATCTACAGCGACCATAATTTTTTTATATTCTTGCAACATAAGAATCATCCTCTCTGTTATATCTATCTACATTCTAAAACAAAAAAAGAGATTTGTCACAATATTTCTATTATATTTTTAAGTTTTTTGCTAAAAATGAAGAGAAAACCCCACTTAATATAAAAACAGCGATAATAAAACAAGTGCTAAAGAAACGATCATTCATAAAAGTGCAGACAATCCCTAGAATACCACCGATTACAAAAAATTTACCATAGTCACTTAATATCGAAGCTAAATCTTCTTTAGGTTTTAGAAGTTGTAAGGCAATTGTTGTTTTGAAGATTAAGAAATAACCAATCACTAATAAGAGTAGGGCCATGATAAATAATAAGATTTGTATTAACATGAACTATTTTCCTTTCGATTTTGATATTTTTCACAGCTTTATTATACTCAATTTTGGCAAGAAAAAAAGCCTGACCATAAAGCCAGGCTCAACCTATATTGGTTATCATGGGTACTATCCGTAGATGCCGTTTTTTATCCCGAGGTATTGATCCCGCAAACTAGCAGGTGGGCTCTTCTATCTATCCTTTGAACTACCAAATGAAAAGGCATGTTACCCGCATAGATTCAATTAGATCCCAATAAATCAATAACAATGTTCGGTCAACACACTAAAGGGAGAATTCGCACATCACAGATTTCCCATAACTAATACTAGCATAGTTTTTCAAAGAGTGCAAGTGAAACACCTAAAAATTGACAACGTTTTCTAAAAGTGACTAAACTAGTTATTAGATAACTTATCAATGTTGCTTCCATTCTTGGATTTGTTGATATCTCATGGCTAAGGCTTTTTCGTATTTGCCGCTTGTTTTTGGTTGATAGTAATGACGATGCACAAGATTGTTTGGCAAGTACTGTTGGTTCACCCATTGATTCGGATAGTCATGAGGATACTTATAGTCTATCCCACGATTTAATTTTTTTGCCCCTTGATAGTGACCGTCGCGCAAATGATCTGGAACATCGCCTGCTTTGCCACTTCTGACATCGGCTAAGGCAGCATCAATCGCGCTAATAGCTGAATTGGATTTAGGAGATAGACACAAATCAATCACAGCATTGGCTAAAGGAATTCGTGCTTCAGGAAATCCTAGTTTTTCAGCAGCTTGGATTGCAGAAACGGTTCGGGCAGCGGCTTGTGGATTTGCCAGGCCTACATCTTCATAGCCAATCACCATTAAACGCCGACAAATAATAGGTAAATCCCCAGCTTCAATTAACCGTGCCAAATAGTGCAGAGCCGCATCAACATCGCTCCCTCGGATGGATTTTTGTAGGGCGGAAATCACATCATAGTGGGCATCTCCGTCTTTATCATGGGTCAATGCTTTCTTTTGTAGGCAAGACTCAATAATCTCTAAGGTAATTTCAATCTTTCCTGTAGCTTCATCGACGGGGGTAGATTTGACGGCTAATTCTAACCCGTTTAAGGCACTACGTAAATCGCCATTGGTTACCCTTGATAGATGGAGCCGGGCATTTTCTGCTAGATGGACTGGATATTCACCCAATCCTTTTTCCGTATCTGCCAATGCTCGGTCAATCGCTGTTAAAATATCTTCTTGTGTCAATGGTTTTAACTCAAAAATTTGACAACGACTTCGAATGGCTGGGTTGATGGAAATATAAGGATTTTCAGTTGTTGCGCCAATCATAATAATGCGACCATTTTCTAAATGAGGCAATAGAAAGTCTTGTTTGGTTTTATCTAAACGGTGAATTTCGTCCAAGAGTAAAATCACTGTACCACTCATTTTGGCTTCTTCTGCAACAATCTGTAAATCTTTTTTGCTGTCAGTCGCGGCATTTAGCATACGAAAGGCATACTTGGTCGTTCCGGCGATGGCTGAGGCAATACTTGTTTTTCCGGTGCCTGGGGGTCCATATAAAATCATAGAGGATAGCATTTTAGCTGTAATCATTCGGTCAATAATTTGTCCTGGTCCCACGAGATGTTTTTGCCCAACGACTTCGGATAATTGAGTGGGGCGCATGCGATAAGCTAATGGTTTCATACTCTACATCCTCTCTCAAAAGTTCTTCGCTTACATAGTATAGCATTATCCGCGCAAAATAAGCTAGTTGAAACATTTTTTTGCGCAAATGATGGTTTTAGCTATGATTTAGTAAAAGAATTGTGTATGATGAAAGTGATGGAAATTATTCAGAAAAGAGGGAAATCAGTGGCCAAAGAAGATATTTTAACTTTTTTAGACCAACAAATTGATCAAAAAATTAGTGATTATGATGTCGCACTAGATTGGAATACTAAAAACCATACGATAGAAATCATTTTTCGCCTATATTTAGCAAGCAATGAAGAGTTAGCAGGTGAAGAGGAAGTCGAAGCGATAGAATTTGAAGATGGGATTTTACTTTACACTGAAAAATCTCAATTTGATGCAAATGATTACTTATATACAATGCCTTTTGAGCGTAAAAAAGGGATTGAAAGTACAACTTTAGCAGGTCTTGTTACGTATTTAAATGAAGTATTAGACCAAGGTATGTCTGATATTTTCGACTTTTTAGAAGACGAAGAAGCTGAAGTGTTTGAATTAACTTTTGATGAAGCAAGACTACAAGCAATCATTGAAAATGAAGGATCTGCTCGTTGGATTCCTTATCCTAAATTTTAAGAAGGTGAAAAGATGAAGTGGAATGAAGTAAAAGTCACAACAGAAAGTGAAGCCATCGAAGCGGTGTCTAATATCCTAATGGAAGCCGGTGCCAGTGGCGTGATGATTGAAGATAGTTTAGATATCGAAAATTATAAAACCGATGCTTATGGCGAATTATTAGATAAAGAAAACTATGAAATGATTACAGAAGGAGCGATTGTTACGGCTTATTTTCCTGAAACAACCTTCTTACCTGAAATTATGCCAACGATTCAAGCCAGAATTGCACAATTGGCTGAATTTGGTTTAGCCATTGGTAAAAATGAAGTCGAAATTTCGGAAGTCTCTGAGGAAAATTGGGCGACGGCGTGGAAAAAATATTATCATCCTGTGCAAATTAGTCGCTTTTTAACGATTGTCCCAAGCTGGCAAGACTATCAAGCAACCCATCCAGAAGAAAAGATTA
>JAEWFE010000170.1 GCA_023389005.1 Bacillota bacterium | reverse complement strand
ATGATTGACGAAAAGAGATTGCAAGTTGGATTTAATGAAGATGAAATCAGACGCTTCTTGCCACGCGATATCCGTCAATTAGAGTTAAGACAAGCTCAATTGATGGCAGGTTTATAAACCATTTTAGACGATACAGTCAGCAACAATGATACAAAGAAACGGATATTCAGATTTGACAGTTTTCGTAATCAGTCTGGATATTCGATTTTTTTACCGTCAAATCAAGGTTTGTTTCCCTTGGATTGACGGGAGAAGTGAAGATATTTTTCTTTACTTTTTGTGTACATACGTTAAAATATAGTTAGATGAAGAGAGGTGTAAACGACATGGAAGTAGAACATATTAATGATGATACGGTTCGCGTTTACATTCGTAGCGAAGATTTAGCCGAACGTGGCTTTACTTTTGTCGATCTTCTAGGTGGACATAAAGAGATTGAAAATTTCTTTTATTCCATACTTGAAGAAGTTGACGTCGATAATCAATTCAGAGGTAGTGAGGCTGTCACATTCCAAGTGGTTCCTAAAGGGGACGGGTTGGACTTGTACATCTCCAAAAATATGACAATGGAAAAATTTTCCGAGCTACCGTTTTTACAAGAATTCGATTTACAACAAGCGAATGATTTTGAAATGGAAGACGTGGATGATGACGATGAAATCTTTGAAGTAGATGAAAAGACTGCGCATTTAAATGAACAATTAGAAGGAATGCCACGCTTTTTAGATTGGATGAATCAAGTCACTGGTGGCAAGATGAATCAGCCATCTACAGAAGATAATCAAGCAACACCAAAACATTTACCAACATCTGCGCCAAATAAAAAAGCGAAGAAGTTGCAGTATGTCTTTATATTTGAGGATTTTGAAGATATTATCGAAGTGTCAAGCAAGGTGAATGCAGTAGGATATAATTCAAGTATCTATCAACTGGGTGGCTTTTATGCTCTGGTTATTAATTATACCGATGAATACTCAGACCGCGAATTTATCGATACTAAAAATGCGGTTTTCAGAGAATTTGGCGTATTAACCCCATTGACACAAGACGTTTTACAAGAACATGGTCATGTGATAATGGATGACCACGCGATTACACAAATCAAACGAATCTTCAACACTTAAATGGATGATTTAGGTGGTTTGAAGCCATGAAACGCGAATAAAAAAAGATGCACAGCTTTTAGGTTTGTGCATCTTTTTTATTTATAGGCGCGCCAATCTAAATAAGAAATTTTGCCACTTGTTTCAGGTTGGATAAATTCTGGTAGACGTTTGATATTATCCAAGCCTTCAATCAGATAGCCATATTTTTGATCGTATTGATAATTAAACCAAGTCAGTGTATCAACCGTTTTTACTTTCATCTCACAGGCTAGTTGTTGATCTTGTAAGAAAAGCTGCTTACATAAGTCCGACTGACGATCTTCAGCAAACATCTCAAAATCCGCTGACAATTCACGAAAAACTTGATCAGCCAACGCAAAAGAATAGCCATCTTCCATACATCTTTGCATTTGACATAAAAATTGACGTGCATATTTCTTTCCTTGAAGTTGTGCCGCTTTAAAATCTAAAGCTAACTGATACGCCTCTTGGAAAGTGGTATTTTGCTGTTCAAGATGTAAAGGTAATTGATGAACGCGTAAATAATCACGCACTATCTGTAAATTAACCAATGGAACCACTTGTAACCGAGCATTTTCGTGATATATTTGGCGAAAATAAGTAAAATAGGGCATTAATTGCGCCAAAGAAGATTCCAGAGGGTTAATAAAGAGATAAACCTCGTTCAAAATATATTCCTCCAATACTACTAGCTACCTTCACTCTAACAAAACTTTTCTGAAAATGAAAATAAAAAGCTTGCATGTCTTTACACAATAGCCTCAAAAGCCCGCACGATTTTATTCTTAGCTGGCTGATAGCGAATGCCAAATTCTGCCAATAAGTCAAGAAAATCTTGTTTTCCCTTACTTGCCTCACTGACTTCTAGTTCGAGCTCATAATCATGATTATTTCCATACCAACTTTCATCTAACGCTAATTCGCCAATCGGTAAATCGATTTGAATACGGGCAGTCTTTAAATCAGCTAATAAGCGAACTTGGTCTGGTTGGATACCTAGTTGCACTAATTTTTGCGCCACACTGCCATGAGGTAAGACGGTTTTGGCTTGAAGTAAAGTTTGCGCTTGTTCCAAAGATAAGTGGTCGGTGGTCTCGAGTAAGCCATCTTCAAGGGGTGTTTTCAATGTACATTCCCCACCAGCTTCAAATGTCCGAATGCGTAATCCACACTGTAGTTGCTTTAAGCGAAAATCAGGGGTGTCAAAATAATAATTTTCCTGCACAAAGGCATTTTTTTCAGGAGCGTATGTTGCTTTGATTGCCGCAAATTGTGCACGCGTTAATAATGTTTTATATTCAATCTCGATTTGTTCTGTCATCATATCCACCTTTCTTCAAATGAATTATACAAAGAAGCAAGTCATTCGTCCAGTACACACAAATAGTGAAATTTTTCTTTTGGTTGCGTTTTTTTACACTATGGTTGATTCTTTTTGTATGTTATAATCAAAAGAGTGGACTTTTTAAAGGTAGGTGTGCAGATGGACCGTAATTGGAATGATTTTTTAGCACCGTATGAACAAGCGGTGAGTGAATTAAAAGTAAAATTACGTGGCATTCGTAAACAATTTAGAGATCAAAAGCAACATGTACCGATAGAATTTGTGACTGGGCGAGTAAAACCAGTTGAAAGTATTTTAGCTAAGTCACAATTACGTGGTATTCCTTTAGATCGTTTAGAAGAAGAGATGTCAGATATTGCTGGACTGCGCATTATGTGTCAGTTTGTAGAAGATATCCATACTGTTGTCGGATTATTACGGGCACGCAGAGATATGAAAGTGATTATCGAGCGTGATTATATAACAAATAAAAAAGCAAGTGGTTATCGTTCCTATCATTTGGTCATTGAATATCCGCTACAAATGGTGGATGGTGAAAAAACACTCTTAGCCGAAATTCAAATTCGTACCTTAGCGATGAACTTTTGGGCGACCATTGAACATTCACTGAACTATAAATATCAAGGCGTGTTCCCTGAAGAAATCGGCCAGCGTCTACAAAGAGCAGCCGAGGCCGCCTATTTGTTGGATGAGGAAATGTCTAGCATCCGAGAAGAAATTCAAGAAGCACAACGACTCTTTTCTCAAGGCATGCGAGGACCAGTAGAAACAACGACAAAGCTAGATCATGCTGATTTTGGTAGCCTCGATCAAGAGTTAGAGCAAGATTTTCTAACCACAGCAGAAGAATCAGTAGAAAAAGAAGAATAGGAGGGTGACTATGCGGGTAGCGATTATTCATAATAAAGAAGCATTATCTTTAGAAGTAGCAGCAAAATTACGTGAATTATTACAAAAGGCGCAGTATCAACTCGACCAAGATGATCCTGAATTAGTTATTTCAGTAGGTGGCGATGGGACGTTATTATCTGCTTTTCACTTATATAATCATAAACTCGACCAAGTGCGCTTTTTAGGGGTGCATACGGGACATTTAGGTTTTTATACAGATTGGCGTGATTATGAATTAGATGAGTTGGTGGATTCGCTTTGTACCCAGGAGGAAAAAGCCATCAGCTATCCTTTGTTAGATGTGACGATTCATTATCGTAATGGCAAGCCGAGTCAACATTTTCTCGCACTCAATGAATCAACTATCCGCCGTAGTACCCAAACCTTAGAGGCGGATGTCTATATTAAAGATGAATTATTTGAAAAGTTTCGTGGAGATGGTTTATCGGTCGCCACGCCAACTGGTTCCACCGCTTATAATAAAAGTATTGGTGGTGCCGTGTTACATCCTCGAATCAACGCGATGCAACTAACTGAGATTGCGTCATTAAATAATCGCGTCTTTCGTACACTAGGTTCGCCCATTGTCTTATCGCCGACTGAATGGATTGAATTAGACTTACCAGTAATCAATGATGAGACGCACTATACGATTACCATTGATCAGCTGGCTTTAGAGCGGACCCAAGTCAAATGTATTGTTTACAAAATAGCCAAAGAACGGATTCACTTCGCCTCGTATCGCCATACGCATTTTTGGCGACGTGTGCGTGATTCCTTTATCGGAGAGGTTTAATGCAATTTCAATATATTTATGAAAAAACAGAAGGCCAACAACTCAAATATTTCCTCAAAGAACAAGGAATTTCCAAAGGTTTATTAGCAAAAATTAAGTTTCAAGGGGGACAAATTGCGGTTAATGGCCGAATCGAAAACGTCTTATATCAGCTCAAAGCACAGGATGTCGTGCAAATTACCATTCCTGATGAAGGCGAGCATGAAACCGTACTGTTAGATGAGACGCCGATTGATATTGTTTATGAAGATGCGCATATTTTGGTCGTCAATAAACCTGCCAATGTCGCAAGTATTCCGGCACAATATCATCCCAATGGTACGATGGCTAACCGCGTGAAAGCTTATTACAAACGCCAAAATTATGCCAATCAAGTCATCCATGTTGTCACGAGATTAGATCGCGATACGTCTGGGTTGATGGTCTTTGCCAAACACGGATTTGCCCATGCCAAACTGGATGTTCAGTTACGCAATAAGCAATTTGTGAAGAGATACCAAGCTTTAGTTACCGGTGAAATCGCGCAATTACAAAACCACGCATTAATTGATTTACCGATTGCTAGAGACTATGATTCGCTTTTAAAACGGAAAATTGATGACTCGGGTAAGCAAGCAAAAACCGAATACTGGTTAGAAAAACAAAACCAAGAGCTGGCTTTAGTTGATATTCAGCTTCATACCGGCCGTACCCACCAGATTCGGGTGCATTTTGCAGCAATTGGTTGTCCATTACGTGGTGATGAATTATATGGTGGTCTAGTCGATGAAACGATGAACCGCCAAGCCTTACATTGTTACGAATTACAATTTACGCATCCTTTTACGCAAGAAGCTTTACACTTTACCCAAGCGCTACCCCAAGATATGGCAGATTTAGCGCAAACAATCAAATAATGCGAATTTTTCGTGAGCAGTTAAATACTTAGCTGTCCACGAAAGATGTCGCCTAGATATAAGAAAAATGAGGTGAGAACAGTGGAAGAAACATTAGAACAAGAATTACAAAATCGTTTCGAACGTTTGAAAGAAGAATTACTTGCCAATGAGATTCAGGAATTTAGAAATGATTTTCTTGAGATGCACTACTATGAACAAGGACAATTCTACCAATCGCTGACAACCGAGGAACGAATGATGCTGTACTCTTTACTGTCTCCTAAAGAAATGGCGGATATGTTTGACGTCTTAGAAGAAGATAATGACAATATGAGTGATTATCTTGCGGAGATGCGTCCAAGTTATGCGGCCAATATGCTATCTGAGATGTATAGCGATAATGCCGTGGATATCTTAAATACATTAGATAAAAAGCAAATGGCGATGTATTTATCTTTAATGGAAAAAGAAGTAGCGAGTGAAATCCGTGAATTATTACATTATGAAGATGAAACCGCCGGATCTATTATGACAACCGAATATGTTTCGATTGTCGCAAATCAAACCGTGCGTTCGGCGATGTATGTCTTAAAATCAGAAGCCAACGTAGCCGAAACGATTTACTATATTTATGTTGTGGATGCTGAAGACCATTTAGTGGGGGTTATTTCCTTACGTGATCTGATTGTCAATGATGATGACGCGTTGATTGCAGATGTGATGAGTGAACGGGTGCGAAGTGTGCATGTTGGTGATGACCAAGAAGATGTTGCGCAAACTTTCCGTGATTACGATTTCTTAGCATTGCCCGTTGTTGATTATGAAGATCATTTAGTCGGAATTGTTACCGTCGACGATATCATTGACGTTATCGATGATGAAGCGACTGCCGATTACTCTGGTTTGGCGGCCGTTAACGTTGAAGAAGTGGACGAAAATCCCCTAAAAGCAGCCAGTCGCCGTTTACCTTGGTTGATTGCTTTGTTATTCTTGGGGATGATTACTGCTACGATGATTAATCGTTATGAAGAGTTGGTGAGTGAAGCCAGTATCTTAGCCGTATTTATCTCACTGATTACTGGTACTGCTGGGAATGCAGGGACCCAAGCACTAGCCGTAGCCGTTCGTCGTATTGCCATGCCCGAAGATAAAGACCGACGCTTTTTATTGACCGTCATTAGCGAATTAATTACCGGACTAATTATCGGTTTGATTACTGGGATTGTGATTTTTGCCTTAGTCGCCGTTTGGAAACATAATCCGATTTTAGGTTTTGTCATTGGCATAGCGATGATGTGTGCCATTACCGTTGCCAACCTAGCTGGGACTTTTATTCCAATGTTAATGGATAAACTCGGTTTCGATCCCGCGGTAGCAAGTGGTCCATTTATCTCAACATTATCTGACTTGACCAGTGTGTTGATTTATTTCAATATCGCCAGCCTTTTCATGCAGTACTTCATGAAATAAGCATCAAAATAATCGAACAGCCTAAGAAAGTACCTCATGCAAAGGTGCTTTCTTTTTTTAGCTTATATCATAGAGTGCTTATCTTTTTTGCAGAAAAAGCGTCTGAACAATCACAAATTTTTTTCTCAAAATGACAGCGATGAATCGTGGGTTTTTTGAGCTTTACAATCAGAAAATAGAAAGGTTAAGATGGAGAAAAGTTCTAGAAATTGTTAGAAAAGCAATTTGAAATATAGCGATTTTGACTTTCGTGCTTATTTCGAATACAATATAAGCACGAAAGGATGATGTGCAAATGGATAAGATTGCTAAAAAACTAAGTAAATTAGAATATCTGACACCTAAGGCAGCGAAACAATTAGGCATTTCAAAGTATCAATTTTATCAATATGTTCATCAAAATGACCTACAAGCGGTTTGCAAAGGAATTTATGTGGATGAGATGACGTGGATAGATGAACTTTATGTACTTCACCAACGTTGTCCAAACGCAGTATTTTCCCATGATGAGGCATTATATTATCATGAATTGATTGATAGAGAGCCCCTCTTGCATACTTTAACTATTTATAGTGGGTATAATGCGCATCGATTGAAAGTTGATGGAAAGTGTAAAGTCTATACTGTGAAGAAAGAATTACTAAATGTCGGTAAGATTACTGTGCAGGATAATGATGGTCATCAGATTCCTATGTATGATTTAGAAAGAACAATCTGTGATCTCATTCGAAATCGTAATAAAATGGAAGTGCAGGATTTTAATACTGCTTTCAAAACATATATTTCTAGAACAGATAAAAATCTAAATCGACTAATGGAATACGCTAAACTATTCCGAGTCGATAATATCGTTCGAAGGTATATGGAGGTATTGTTATAAGATGTGCTTAAAACCAGAACAAGTCAAAGGAAGAATTAGAAATATCGCAAAGAAAAATCAAGCAGATGCCAGAACTTTGATGCGAATTTTTATGATGGAACGTTTTTTAGAGCGAATTGCTGCCTCAGAATATAAGAATAATTTTATTTTAAAAGGTGGAATATTGGTTACGTCTATGGTTGGTGTAGCCTTACGTTCAACCATGGATATTGATACAAGC
>JAEWFE010000153.1 GCA_023389005.1 Bacillota bacterium | reverse complement strand
GCTGAGATGAATCCTGGTAACGTACGAGAAATATCTGTCATCACAACAGAAATCAAATACGGCAAGATATTCTTACTAATCATTCGTGGTACAGGTGTCCCTAAATTACGGGATGCTAAATTATATTCACGATCACGCATAATCATTACTTGTACCCGAATAAAGTAAGCTGTCCCAATCCAGTTTGTTACACACATCGCGAAAACTAAATTCCAAAAACCACTACCAAAGGCATAGGCTAAGACGATGATGATTAATAGTGAAGGTACGTTTGAAATGACGTTATACACTTCCAACATGACACGGTCCACTTTCTTGCTGACACCCCATAGCGCCCCTACAATAACACCAATCGTTGTGGTAATTGTTGTAGCTAACACACTGATTAAGATGGAAGTTCTTGCCCCTGCCCAGACCGCATCGAATAATGATTGACCGTTGGCATCGGTACCGAACCAGTTCTCAGCACTTGGCGGATTATAACGTGCATCGAAGTTATTGATATTTGATACATTCATGAAATCATAACCACTAAATAACGGTTGGATAAAACTCATCAAAATAATTAATACAAGTAATACCAACATCGTAATGGCTACTTTACTTGAGAAAAACTTTCGTGCCACTGATCGCCAGTAGGAATACTTCGGCGTATCGATTTTTTCAGAATTAATCGTATCAATCGACACAAAGTTAAAATCTTCTTGGCTGATTTGATTTAACTTTTCCAATTCTAATCTCCTCCTGACAATTTAATACGTGGATCTAAGTAAACCATTAATAGGTCACCTAATAATACAGCTAATACCCCAACGACTGTGAAGATAAAGACAATCGCTACCGTTAATGGGTTATTATGTGAAAGAATCGCATCTGGTAACATTTTACCCATACCAGGCACGGCGAAAATCGTTTCGGTAATGGTTGCCCCAGCAATAGATAAAATGATACTACCTGGAATACCATTGGCAATTGGAATCACGGCGTTTTTAAAGATGTGACGACGTGAAATTTCTTTAGAGGTCAACCCTTTTGATTTGGCAAATTTAACATAATCTGCAGACTGTTGGTCAATCATATAACGACGAACCCAGATAACTAAACCAGATACACTTAAGAACCCTAAGATAAAGGTTGGTAAGATATAGGATTTAATATCGCCTGCGCCATAAGTTGGGAAGGATAATGGTAAACCAAATAAGGTATTTCCTAAATATCTAAAGAAGTAGACAAAGGCAAGTGATGGTGCTGAAATCATGACCGTTACTAATGCAATACCAATTTTATCCGGTAATTTACCTTTTAAGCGCGCCATTACCATCGCCATAGGCACCCCGATTAGATAAGCAATCACCACGGCTAAAGCACCCATTCTAAATGAAATAGAAATCATTGAAGGGTCTTTGTAGTTTGGTTTCGTTTGCACATAGTTATCATGATACATTGCTTTTTCACGAGAAGAAATTTTATTTGATTTCTTGTATTGGCGAGTGTAGATATTTGCAGAAGAGCGCATGGTCTTGCCATCTGCTAAAGTAATTTCTTCACTTACCGTTTGTCCTTGGCCACCAAATAAGACATCTGACACACTTTGTCCAGAGAACGTTGGATAAGAAGTTCCTAGATTGATGTGGATGATATTTTGGTGAATAAATGGAAATTGACCATTGAAGTAGATTTGATACTTGTATTGTGTTCCTGATCCGACTAAAGCCCAACCAACCATTGGATCTTTTTCAATCTTCAAATAGCGTTTCAAATCCGGATTAGATGGGTCTTTCACTTTCCATGGATGGTCAATCACTATCAGATTTGAATAGAAATTCCAAATACGTTTTAATAATGGAATATCTTTTGTCGCATAGTAACGACCACTTTCAGGAAAAATTCCTAATTTCCAGCCATTTTCTTTGGCCCATTTTTGATACAAAGATTTGTTTTCCTTGCTTGGTTTTACAGTTGCCTCTTTGTATTCTTTACGTACCTCTTTGACTAAATCACGAGAGTCTAGATACTCAATGTAACCCATGCGATCAAAGGCCGTATTTTCATAGTTGGCCAATTCATCTGGATGGGCTTTTAATTTAGAATACGTAGAGTCCTCTTTAAAGATGGTATTTCGCGGCACTAACGTATAAATTAATACATAAGTGATCGTAGTTACTAAAAAGATACTCACGATCGAACGCAAAATACGAAAGAGTAGATAACGTTTATTCACTCAGCTTCCTCCTAAATTATCAATATACCTCGAAATATTAATTATTAAACTTTTGGCCGGTATTTTTCCCAATTCATTTATAACCACTTTCAAAGCATATCTTTTTAAATAGAGACTACCAAAATAGCTCAATTTTTACAAGAAAATTTGTATTTCCGTTGAGAATAAAAATCATCCTTAGACTTTCATTCTCAACGGCGCAAAATTTCCTACAAAAATCACTTACTATGATAGCACTAATTATACTGATTAAAAAGAGTAAAAAGGGCTTTTTTAATTTTTCGCCCTTTCTACTCCTTTAGTATTTTAACACATTTTACTTCGTTTTTTCAGCTGTTTCTAGTCTTTTTTCTTCCCAATTCTTCAAAGCTTTTTGATATTCTTTGGTTGTTACAGCTTTGTCTTGAAGTTTCATGCCTTTGAATTTGTATGTTGCATTTGTAGCAGCCATACCACACCAACTAAATTGTCTAGTGAATGGTACAATCTTAGATACACCCGGAGCTGCACCACCAGCTTGGATAGGAATTTGTAAAGCATTTGCTGTTAACCAAGCTTCAGCATCTGCATAAGCATCATAACGTTTATTCACATCTTCAGCTGCAGTGAATTTTGCAGCTTTGTCTAATAAAGCATCATATTCCGCTAATTTTAATTCATTTACTACTTGGGCTGATGGATTATCTTTAGCTGTTTCAGATGGTTGTAAACCTAAGTTATCCAATTGAGCACCTGTTCTTGAATCATAGATGTCTAAGTAAGTAGATGGATCTAAGTAGTCAGGGCCCCAACCAGAAGCAGTAGAGATATCGTAGTCTTTATCTGCTGCTGTTGTTGCTTGATAAGAAGCAGCAAGATATTTATCTTCGTTCAATAATTGAATATCAATCACGACATTATCTTTACCTAATGTAGATTCAATTGAGTGTTTCAATGATTTTGCTTGATTCACTAAAACTTCAGATTTTTCATCTTGAGGTAAGTCTAGGTGAATTGGGAATTGTACGCCTTGCGCTTGTAGTTCAGATTTTGCTTTTTCAAATAAAGATTTCGCTTTATCTGCATTGAACCAACCTTCTTGGCTATCCGCTAATTTCACATCGCTGAAGGTATCTGGGTCTAATTTGGCTAATTTTTCTTGTACAACTTCACCATAATCTTTACCGTCAACTGTTACGAATTGAGATGGTATTAACATATTACGGATACCTTTTGCTGCACCAGTTTTACCAACGTTTTGCGCAATATATTCTTCTTTATTTAACGCAAATTCTAAAGCTAGACGGAAGTTCTTATTCATAATAGCTTTATGAGTACTATCTTTTTCAGCATCTGTTTTCTTAGATGTTGCACTGTACGCTTTACGATCAAAGTTAAAGGTCATATTAAATGTTGAACCATTTGGTTGTGAGAAGTTAATAGCATCACCGTATTTAGCTTCTACATCTTTATAACCACCTGAGTTAGGAAATACGCGTGCAGTTGAATAGTTACCTTGATCAAATTCTTTAAATAGCGAATCAGGATTGCTTCCATCAAAGTAAGTTAATTTTACATGATCAATGTAGACATGTTTTTTATCCCAATAAGATTCGTTCTTCTTATATTCAATTACTGATTTGGCAGTATTGTTTGTTAAGATATAAGCACTGTTATATAGAATGCTATCTGGTGTAGGTTGCCCGAAGTCTTTACCTTTAGATTTTAAGAATTCTTCATTCACTGGACACATGATACCGTAAGTTAATTTAGAATTCCAGAAGCTTTCTGGACGAGTTAACGTATATTGTAAAGTATAGTCATCTACTGCTTTAACCCCAACAGTAGAAAAGTCTTTCGTTACCCCTTTGACATAATCATCCAAACCTTTAATACTATTTTGAACTACATACAGTGTTTCAGATTTGACATCAACGGCATGTTTCAAACCAGTTACCCAGTCTTGAGCTTTTACTTCTGCGTAGTCATTTCCTTCACTATCTACCCATTTCACGCCTTTACGTAGGTGATAAGTGTAGGTTAAGCCATCATCACTTACTTCCCATGATTTAGCTAGCGCAGGTTTCAAATTACCATACTCGTCATTTTCCAACAAACCATCAATGAAATTTGCAAAGTGGTCACTATTTGAACTTCGTGATGAGAAAGTATAGTCTAAGCTATTAATATCGGTGCTATAGACGTAAGAATAATTAGATTCTCCCTTTCCAGAATCTGAAGTCTTTTTGTCGCCACCGGATGAACAAGCTGCTAATAAAACAGTACTTGATAACAATAAAGATGGCACTACGAATTTTTTCATTTTATTGCTCATATTGCATTCTCCCCTCTTTTTGTTCATAAAAAGTTCATAAAGCTATAAAAATATTAAGATAGGTTAAGAAAATTATAATTTTTTATCTAGCGGATGTCAATATATTCAAAATATTTTCTGTTATAACATTTTCTTATCGTCATTTGAACACAACAACAAATTCACAATTTCACATAAGTCAGATGTTTTTTACTTTAACCAATATTTGCTTATAAATTGATTTTATAACCGCATTATTGTTAACGATTCTGCATGTATTTTAATAATTAATATTTTATTTTTTCGTTTGGATTCACATGTTTCGTTTCATTTTTATCTAATAATTGTCTTAAATTTTTTTACAATTCAAACAATTTAGTGTCAAAAAAATTTTTTTGTCATTTTTCAATTTGTTTCACAGCATTATGAAACATTCTCAACTTTTGTGAAGCTTGGTACTTTTAACCTTTCTTCTTGTCAAGCACCACTATATATTGTGTAAAATATATTTATAATTCGTAATCTAGTACAAGATATTGATTGTAAATTTTCTCACTTTGTCTTATCATAGGTACAGATAAAAAACATTTATAGATAATGTTTACGGAATACACAAAGTTGGCTATTTAAGAAATTTGATTTCGAGATTATTGGCACTTTGTCTAGTATTTCCTTTTTATTTGAAGAAAATGATTGAAGGAGTGAGCAGCTTGTTAAATATAGCAATGCCAGTTGCGACAGATGAAGTAACTGAGAAATTATCTAAAATGAAAGTCGTGAAACGCGATGGCCGCTTGGTTGATTTCGATGATGAAAAAATTTACGATGCTTTGATGAAAGGTCGCAAAAATCTTAAAGAACCCCTTTCCCCATTAGAACACGAAAAACTAGTGGAAATCGTACAACTGGTAGATCGAGAAATTGCGGAACGTTTTACCGACAATGTCAAAATTTATGAAATTCAAAATATTGTCGAACACTTCTTATTAGAAAAATCATTTTTAGCCTTAGCGCAAGAATATATTAGTTATCGGACCAATCGCGATTTTCTGCGTAAACAAGCAACAGATATTAATCTTTCTATTAGTAAGTTGATTAATAAGGAAGAGA
>JAEWFE010000133.1 GCA_023389005.1 Bacillota bacterium | reverse complement strand
GGCGTGGACAAATTGGTGCGCAAATGGGAATGGAACGTGCACAAGCTGACTATATGGGCATGTTAGCAACTGTGATGAACGCATTGGCTTTACAAGATACCCTTGAAAATGAAGGGGTACCAACTCGTGTTCAAACTTCAATTGAAATGCGTCAAATTGCAGAACCATATATCCGTCGTCGCGCTGAACGTCATTTAGAAAAAAATCGTGTTGTCATCTTTGCTGGTGGCACTGGTAATCCATACTTCTCAACAGATACAACCGCAGCTTTACGTGCAGCAGAAATCAATGCTGATGTTATCTTGATGGCAAAAAATAATGTAGACGGTGTTTATTCTGCTGATCCTAAATTAGACGAAAATGCAGTTAAGTTTGAGAAATTAACACACCTTGAAGTTATTGCTAAAGGACTTCAAGTAATGGATTCTACAGCTAGTTCACTAAGTATGGATAATGATATCCCATTAGTAGTCTTTAACTTAAACGAACCGGGTAATATTCGTCGCGCAATCATGGGCGAAAATATCGGTACTACAGTTAAAGGAAAATAAGTTTCGTTTACTAAGATTAAGCCTTCCTACTTTTGCTAGTGGGAAAGGCTTTTTTTGATAACAATAAATTAATTTTTCATAGCGTTCAAATACGTTTTGTGATAAAATTTAGTTAAGTGGTGGATTTCAGTCACCAAGATAATTATAGATAAGAGGAGATTATTATGGCAGACGCAATTTTTAACGAAGCAAAAGACAAAATGCATAAAGCGGCCGAAAACTTACAACGCAATTTAGGTCAAATTCGTGCTGGACGTGCAAATGCTTCATTATTAGACCGAGTTCAAGTAACTTATTATGGGGTACCTACTCCCTTAAACCAAATGGCATCAATCACTATTCCTGAAGCGCGTGTATTGATGATTACACCATTTGATAAATCAATGGTTCAAGAAGTAGAAAAAGCATTATTAGCTTCTGATTTGGGAATTACACCAACAAGCGATGGTAATGTAATCCGCTTAGTCATTCCACAACTTACAGAAGAACGTCGTAAAGAATTAGCAAAAGAAGTGAAAAAAGAAGCTGAACAAGCAAAAGTTGCTATTCGTAACATTCGCCGTGATGCAATCGATGAATACAAGAAACAACAAAAGAATAGCGAAATAACTGAAGATGATTTACGTTCTGCTGAAAAAGATATTCAAGACTTAACTGACAAGAGTATCAAAGAATTAGACAAGATTGCTAGTGATAAAGAAAAAGAATTATTAGAAGTATAATTTAGTGATAGTTATTTATTTTTAATTAAACGTTTAATAATTTTCAATTATTAAACGTTTAATTTTTGTTAGAAAGGAAGAGGTAAATGAAAAGATTTGTTGATTTTATTGTTGCATTATGTATTTCGTTTTTAGGATATGGAATTTTTATTATATATCCTACAGTGGGAATTGATACAGAAGCTGCGATACTTGGGTACGATGAATTGATACTTTCATGGCGTACAATAAGTAGAACAGGTTTATCTATGATTAAAGAGATATTTTTCCCTACGTATAATCAACTATTAAATAATGTATTAGCAATTGTATTTATGGCGTTACTTGTTTGGATCATTTCTCAAATTTTCAAACTTAATATATGGGTCTTATCTCTTATTTTTATATTCATGCCTTTCACATATTCCCAAATGTATTTTCAAATGCAATCGTTTGAAGTGATTTTAGGTTCAATTATTGTGCTAATATCAGTTTATTTATTGTTAAATATTAATTATTATTTAGTTTTTATTACGGTTTTCTTAACAGGATTTTCAATAAGTATTTATCAGTCTATTTTTGATTATTTACTAGCATGTACAGCACTTTTTTTATTAATAAAGAAAGAAATAGTAATAAAAGATTTTATTTTTTCATCAATAAATATAGTTGGTTCCTTCATAGTATATTGGATACTAAACAATGTAATTAATAGTGTACCTCAGAGTGCCTATCTAACATTTGAACCATTCAATCTGTATTCCACTCGAGCAATTGTATATTCGTTAATCATGTTAATCATCTGTATAGTACTATATATGTCTAAAAGGATTGATTTATTTAAAGCAATATCATTGTTTATTTTTTTATCTTCACCTGTATTTACACTAGTTTTAACTGGTTCGTGGAAGTTTAGAGCAATGTTTCCGTGTGGACCATTTGTGTTAGCTACTGTACTAGCATATTTAGTAAAAAATTATAAAAATATTTTTGTTAAATTTAGTAGTGTGTTAGTAATCCTTTCTTGTGTCATGTTTACTTCATATTTTGAATGGAAAGAAATTGTAAGATACAATAATGATGTTGAAATTGCAAAAAAAATTATTTCTCAAATTCCATCAGAAAATTATAGAGTACAATTTGTAGGAAAGTATATATCTGGAAAAACTGTTTTTAATGCCTTTACTGAACCAGCTGGAATTAGTTTCTTTGCTTGGGATCCAGTTCCACATCAATCTCGAAGTGATCATATGCTTCAATTAGTAGGTGGAAAGTTTAATGTTTCAACTCCTGAGCAAAATGCAATCGCCTCTGAAAAGTACAGTACAGTTCCTAATTTTATGGAAACTGGGCGTGTGTATATAGATAAAAATGAAAAAGTGGTAGTTGTTCGTTTTTCATAATATAGTAATAATAAAGTATCGTTAAAAAAATTCATGAAAGTACTAATTTTTTAGGGGAAAGGTGCATATAATAATTACTAGATTAATTTAATTGGTTTAATTAAATATAATTTAAAGTATTTATATGGGGGAAATATTATGAAAAAGGTACGTTTAAAGAAAATTTGCTTGGGTGCTGTTTTACTTACATCTTTTTCTATCACTGGTCAATTGCTTGCTGATGATGGAAGTACAAGTTCAAGCGATATAGCCGTTACAAGTACATCATCAAGTGCTGAGAAAACGTTAAGCACACAAGAAAGTACATTATCAACCAAAGAAAAAACAAGTAGTTCTAGTAGTGAAAGTACTGAAACAACCCTAAGTAGTACTAAGGCTACAGAGTCAACAACTACGAGTACGACTACAACGACTACTACAACAAGCAGTTCATCTGAAGAAACAAATGATTCACCTGAGTTAAAATATTCAGCACATGTTTCAAATATTGGATGGCAATCATTTGTTGAAAATGGTAAGACTGCAGGTACAACTGGTAAAAATTTAGAAGTTGAAGCTCTACAATTTTCGTTGAAATCAGATAAAATAAAAGGAAATTTAAAGGCAAGGGTTCATGTGAGAAAACTTGGTTGGATGGATTGGCAAGATGCCTCTAAGGTTGTTGGGACAACCGGTAAAGCTTTGTCACTAGAAGCTATCCAATTAAAATTAGACGGTGAAATTGCAAGTTCATATGATATTTACTATCGAGTTCATGTTCAGAATTTTGGTTGGTTAGATTGGGCTTCGAATGGAAAAGCTGCAGGAAGTGAAGGCTACGCATATAATATCGAGGCAATTGAAGTAAGATTAATAAAAAAAGGTGATGCGGTTCCAAATAATGTAGCAAATCCTTATAAAGTTAATGTGGGATTAGTATCACAAGGTCATGTCTCTAATATTGGATGGCAACCATTAAGTTATAACGGTAAGATTGGCACTACGGGACGTAATTTACCGTTAGAGGCTATGAGATTAAAAATCTCAGGTTCCCCAGTAAATGGAAATATTGCGTATAGAGCACATGTTAGAGATATTGGTTGGCAAAATTATGTATATAATAATACAACTGCTGGTACAGTTGGTAGAGCTAAATCTATTGAAGCAGTGCAGATTAAGTTAACTGGAAATTTAGCTGAAAAGTATGACGTATATTATCGTGTACACAGTCAAAATATTGGCTGGCTGGGATGGGCTAAAAATGGTGAACAAGCAGGTACACAAGGGTTTGCATATCATGCTGAAGCACTTGAAATAAAGATTGTCGAAAAAAATTCTTCTGGACCTAAACAAACTGGCAATGCATTTTATAATAAGTCACAATTAGTGACTAAAGAAAAGCCAAGATTGTCTTATCAAACATTTAACAATAATGTTGGCTGGCAGAATGTTGCATCTGATGGTCAAGTTGCCGGAACTACAGGTAAGGCACTTTCAATTTCTGGCATTAAAGCCTCAGTAAATTCTTCAGTTATATCCGGAAATATTTCTTATCAAGCACATATCAGTAATATTGGATGGGCATCATGGAAAAATGCTAATGAAAATGCCGGAACTAATAGAACATATAATACAATAGAAGCATTAAAATTTAAATTAAATGGGCAACTATCAACCATGTACGATATTTATTATCGAGTTCATTCGAGAAATATTGGATGGATGGGCTGGACAAAGAATGGTCAGCCTGCAGGTACAAAAGGTTTTGCTTATCCGATTGAAGCTGTTCAATTACAATTAGTGGTGAAAAATCAAACTTTCAAAGGCAATATGTCAAATCCATATAAAGAAAAGCTTAAAGAAATTGTGATGACAAATGTTCCTTGGATTAGTCAATATAGACCAGTATTTGCACCATGGGGTTGTGCTTCAGCCGCAATGGCGATGTTAATTGAATCTCGAGGTATTCATGTTGACCTAAAATATGCTCAAGATACATTACCTATGTATCCAGCTAATAAGGATGGGCAAAAAGGTAATGTGTATACCGGTGTAGGTTTCGGTTTTGTAATCAAACCATCTGGACTTGTTCGTCATGCACATAAATGGACAAAGGCTGTTTATGATATCTCTGGATCCTCAACACAAAAGATTATTGACACAGTTTTAAATGGGCAACCAGTTCTTTATTACGGATTCTCTGGTTATCAAGTACCAGGTGACTATAATCGTAACCATTGTAAAGTAATTGTTGGTTATAAAGATGGAAAATTTAAAGTTCATGATCCACTTTATATGAGAGCTTCTGATGGACTTGGTTCACGCGGAACAAATAAAACTTATTCTCGTGGGGCAATTCATTGGATTACAATCGCACAATTCAATCAAGAATATCAAGGAAATGCAATTACAATTAAATAGAGTTTAGTTCAAAAAAGTTAAAAGGTATAAAGAGATTTAGAATTATTATTTCTCTTTATACCTTTTTTGCTAATTAGTGTGATATAATCAAAAAGAGAAAAATTTATGGAGGTTTATTTTGAAACTGATATCTATAGTTGTTCCTTGTTACAACGAAGAAGAAACCGTTGAAATATTTTATAATGAGACTGAAAAGATTAATCATAAACTACAAGATTATCAATTTGAGTATATCTTTGTTAATGATGGATCAAAAGACAGAACTCTTAACAAGTTAAGAGCGTTATCGCAAAATAAAGATGTACACTATATTTCATTTTCGCGAAATTTTGGGAAAGAAGCTGCTTTATATGCAGGATTAAAAGAAGCAAATGGAGATTATGTGACAGTCATGGATGCTGATTTACAAGATCC
>JAEWFE010000258.1 GCA_023389005.1 Bacillota bacterium | reverse complement strand
TATTCTTTTCCTGGAATTCTTTCTGTTGTTGTAACAATCATATCTATTCTACCTCTTTTTCTATCTTTTCTTTTGCTTCTGGTTGTACTTTTTGTCCTTCAAGTGCTGCGACAATTTCTTGGTTAGCTTGTTTTCTAGACATCGTTTCGTTGATTAAGTTCACTAAATCAAGTCCCGTGGTTTCTTTGATGGTTTCAAAGGTGCGAGCTAATCCTGCTTCTCCCATTTGATGGACGCCATCGCCAGCTCCAAAGCTAACCACTTTATCAATATTGCTAATTGGCGCATTGACTTCTTTAGCAATTGCCGGTAAGACTTTGATAAATTCGACTAATACCCCAGCTTCGTTTAATTTTTGTAAAGCTAAGGCCATTTGTTCCTTGCTTTGCGCTTGTGCTTGACCGACTTTGGCAATCTTTTCGGCTTCAGCTTGCCCTAGTTTTTCAATTCTTTGGGCTTCAGCTTCGGCAGCTAATTTGATTTTTTCGGCTTCAGCTTGGGCATAGGCAATTTCTTGAGCTTTTTTCGCTAAGGCATTTTGTTCTACCACATATTTATCGGCTTCAGCTTTTTTACGAAGTGTTGCAGTTAATTCTTTTTCAGTTAATTCGGCTTGTTTTTCTTGAATTTCGATATTCTTTTCTTGTTCAATCAAACGAACCTTCATCTTTTCACCAACAGCGACTTGTTCTGCTTGTGCCACAGCTACTTCTTGTTCTTGTTTATAGTGTGCTTGTTTTAAGGCCATGTTTTTATTCGCTTCAGCAATTTCGGTTTTGCGGCGAATTTCTTCTTGTTGCGCCAATTGTTCATTTTCGGCTTGTTTGATACGAGTTTCGCGCAACGCATTGGATTCTGCAATTTCAGCATTTTTCTTCACTTCAGCAATTTGTGGACGGCCTAGTGCATCTAAGTAACCATTTGGATCACTCACATCTTTAATCGTAAAGGAGACAATTTCTAGACCCATTTTTTGTAAGTCCGTTGATGCCACGGCTTGGACTTGTTCCGCGAAGTCATCACGGTTTTTGTAAATGGCTTCTACGGTCATGGTCCCTAAAATTGCACGTAAATGACCTTCCAATACTTCTTGTGCTTCATCTTCTAGTTCAGCGGTTGATTTGCCTAAATATTGTTCAGCGGCTGTTTTAATCGCTTCGGTACTATTGCCCACTTTTACTAAAACGGTCGCACTGGCTTTGATTGGCACGCCTTGTTCGGTATAAACTTCTGGTGTGCCGATTTCTAATTTGTGGGTAAGTAAACTCAATTTATGCGCTTTTTGCACGATTGGAATCACGAAAGTCCCACTGTTTTTTAAAATCTTGATGCCTTCTTTACCCAAAAATGAACCGGTTACAATCAAAGCTTCATCGGGTTTCCCTATACGATAACGGACCATCAAGAAGATCACTAAAGCTAAGACAACGAATACAATCCAAAAAATCGGATTTCCCAAAAAACTAAACATCTACACCACTTCTTTCTTTTTTAACGCGGATAATTGACGACGAGCGCCCGACCTTCAGCATCAAATTCGACAATCAAGACCTTACTACCAGCCGGAATTTCAAGGTTTGCTTTGATATCTTTTGGACGGAATAATTTGGCAGGAAAAGTCGCACGTGCATGACCACTACCTGTTTCCATTACTTCACCAATCGAATCCCCTTTAATCTTGACGGTCAATTCACCTAGCAAATAATCTTCCTTTGAGAGTGAATTGCTTTGATTGCGGTCGGTCCACTTATTATAAAGATACATAAACGGCGCAAAAATTAGACTAAAAATCAGGTAAAGTCCGATAAGCCCCAAACTAATGATACCTACCCACACCAGGGCTTGCATCAAATCTGGTAAGGTGGCTATTGACTGATTTAACCAATTGATTAGTGCTTGCATTTTGCTCATCCCTTTAAGTTCTATACCTGTATAATAACACTGTTTAATTTTCTGTTCAAGCAAGTTAAAGGAAAATCCATCTTAAGGCCTAGATGTTAATCCTTATGATGAAAACAATTGAAAGAGATTTATCTACAATTCAAACAATTTATTCAGACGTAGTAAAAAAACAAATATAGGTAAAAACACTTTTTTCTTCCTATATGTATAGCACAAAAAAGACCGCCAATAAAGCGATCTAATTTTGATAATCGATTTGAATCGCAATGCCGTCTGTATCTAGCAATTGAAGTTGGCGGGTGGTTTGCTGCTTGATTTGAAACCCTAGCTTCGGAGCGCGACTGGCGATGGCTAAAAGTTCGACTGCTTGGTCACTTACAAAACCGATTTGAGCGAGTCCGGCTTGCTTGTCTTGATGAACCGCATGACGTCGTTGCCACTGGTTAAAAGCTAAATGATGGTGATAACCCTCACTCGCTATCCAGGAAACCTTGGCATATTGGTGTTTTTCTTGCATATCGAGTAGCGCTTGATAACGTTTGGAACTAGCCAATGCATCGCCTACTGCTAAGTGCACATGCCCCATCTTAGTGCCTTGAGGTAAGAAAAAAGGCTCGGGTGCTTGCGAAATCATATCATAAATCTCTTGAGCGGCTAATTCTTCAGTAACGCCAATAATCCGCCCATCGCTTCTCACATCCCACTGTTTTTGCGGTTTATCGCGATAAATCTCAATCCCATTACCTTCTAAATCATGAAAATACAAAGCTTCACTATACCCATGGTCCGCACCACCTTCTAATGCCACCCCACATTGAACCAAATGATGCAAAACTTCAGAGAGTGCAAGCCGTGTCGGTACCAAAATCGCCAAATGATAAAGTCCGGCTGTTTGTCTATCTTCTTGCGTGGCTTGTTGCAAGATCACTAGTGGCTTCTGATCTGCCTGAATGCCTAATACAATTTGCGCTTTTGTTTTGGACAATACACTTAAACCGACAACTTCTTGATAAAACTGCGATAGTCTTGGTAAGTCAAGTACATTGAGATAAACGGGACCTAATTGTAACATATCTATTCCTTCTTTCTGCTCTTTACTATAGACCTAAAGCCAACAGATAGGAAGTAGGCACTTTTTTTGCCGTAAGTTTCCCAAAAGATACCTTTGCGAGAAATCAGACTTGTGAAACTTCACTTATTGAAACTTTATGACCTGTGCTATAATGAAACCAAAAAAGAAGAAAGGGTGGCAGCATGAACTATTTAATTGTCGGCGCGGGACTTTTCGGGGCAACGATGGCACACAAACTCGCTAAAGCTGGACATCAAATCACCATCATCGAAAAACGCGACCATCTCGCCGGAAATATTTATACCAAAGAAGTAGCGGGTATTCAGGTCCATCAATACGGCGCGCACATTTTTCATACCTCGAATGAAGAAGTTTGGCAATTTGTGAATCAGTTTTCCGAATTTAACCATTTTATCAATTCGCCGTTTGCCTTCAGCCATGGCGAACTCTACTCGCTACCTTTTAATATGAGCACCTTTTATCAGCTTTGGAAATTAACCAAACCTAAAGATGTTCAAGCAAAAATCGACGAGCAGCGCCAAGTCCTTCATGGGAAAAAACCGGAAAACTTAGAAGAACAGGCGATTGATTTAGTAGGAACGGATATTTACGAAACGTTGATTAAGGAATATACCGAAAAACAATGGGGCCGTAAATGCAGTGAATTGCCGCCGTTTATCATCAAGCGTCTGCCGGTCAGATTGACTTTTAATAACAACTACTTCAATGATAAATATCAGGGAAT
>JAEWFE010000028.1 GCA_023389005.1 Bacillota bacterium | reverse complement strand
GCTAAAACTTGTTTTGCTAGAGAATCACGATTGATTGCATAGGAAATAGCTTTACGTAAATTAGCATTGCGATATGGTGATTTTTCATCTTTTTGGTTAAATTCTAGATAGAAAGTTGAAGCTTCTGGAATGGTTAAGAATGCCTCATCATTAGCCATTTGTTGTGCTAATTCACCATTTAGTGTTACTTGATCAGATTGACCATCTTTAAATAAGTTCAATGCTGTTGAAGATTCTTTAATGACGCTCACATTGATTTTATCTAATTTCACATTTTTAGCATCCCAGTAAGTATCATTTTTCGCATAAGACCATTCTGTATCTGTACCTGGTCCATCAAAACCTTCTAAAGTAAATGGTCCGTTATAAACAGCATTTTCAGATTTTGTTGCATAATCGCTACCAAATTTTTCTACCACTTTTTGATTTTGTGGGAAGAAGATTGGGAATGCTAGTAATTGGTCAAAGTATGGTGTTACCTTTGCTAGTTTAATTTCTAGTGTATAATCATCCACCGCTTTAATACCTAATTCACTTGTAGCTTTCTTACCGGCAGTGATATCAGAAGCATTAGCAACTGGTTCGAATAGGTAAGCATATTCAGAAGCTGTTTTTGGATCGACTGTACGTTGCCAACCATAAACATAATCTTTCGCTGTGACTGGATCGCCATTTGACCATTTAGCATCTTCACGTAATTTTAATGTGTAAGTTAATCCATCATCACTTACTTTTGCTAATTCCGCAGCACCTGCAGGAATTGGTTTATTATCTTTGTCTAATCGATATAGACCTTCATAGCAGTTGTTTAAAGCTGAAAAACTCACTTCATCGGTTGCTAATGAAAGATCTGCTGATGGCATTTCAGCACCCTCAACCATATTAAAGACTTGTTTTTTCGCTACTGCTGCTGTGTCAGAAGATTTGCTTTCTTCTTTCTTTGATGAGTTTCCTGTTGAACAGCCCGCTAACACTAATCCGCAAACTGCCAGAGTTGCAATCGCCCATTTTTTCTTCATACTAAACTCCCCTATCATTAATTTTATTTTAAAAAAATTAGCTTAATGCAATTTTAAATAATAATTATTAAAATTGCAACTACTTTTTCTCAATTCTTTTTAATTTTTCAGAATATTTGAAAGTTACTATCAATTTATTGTTTTTATTTTTCATTAAAATCCTTTTATATTAATATTATTAGGGAGATATTGATTTTTTTCTGTTCTTTTTCATAAATAAAAAAATTCAGATTATTTCAAACAATTAGATTCTAATTTTAGATATGCATTAAAATAAGCAGCCTAGCAAACTGCCAGACTGCTTCATAAACTTTTTTATTTCATGCTGCTCGTAGCTGCCCGAGTCGATTTACGACCTTTTTTTCATTTGTTTGCTTCGTAGTTGGCCACAGGCGGCATCGATGTCGGTTCCGTGTTCTTTACGGATGACACAGTTCACGCCATTTTTCTTCAATGTATCATAGAAACGCAATACATCGTCTTTGCTACTTCTTGAATATTGGTCATGTTCGCTGACTGGATTATATGGAATCAAGTTCACATAGGCTAATTTCTTCTTATCTTTGAGTAAATTCGCCAATTCCTGGGCATGATGCACACGGTCATTCACGCCTGCCAACATAATATATTCAAAGGTAATGCGGCGGTTGGTCTTTTCTAAATAGAAATCTACCGCATCCATTAATTTAGCTAATGGGAAGCTACGGTTAATACGCATAATAGATGTACGTAATTCATCATTTGGCGCATGTAAAGAGATAGCAAGATTTACTTGTAAACCATTATCAGCAAATTCTTTAATCTTCGGTACAATCCCACTCGTTGAAACAGTAATATGACGCGCACCAATAGCCATACCTTTAGGATCATTCACAATGCGTAAAAATTTCGTTACATTATCATAATTATCAAAAGGTTCACCAATTCCCATCACCACGATATGAGAAACACGTTCACCTAAGTCACGCTCATCAAAATAGTGTTGCACAAGCATGATTTGGGACATGATTTCCCCAGCTGTTAGGTCGCGTTGCTTTTTCAATAAGCCACTCGCACAGAAGGTACAACCAATATTACAGCCCACCTGCGTCGTTACACAGACACTCATCCCGTAATCTTGACGCATTAAAACTGTTTCAATCATATGCTTATCAGGTAATTCAAATAAGTATTTTACTGTACCGTCACTTGATTCTTGCACGACAATTTGATTTAACGGACAAATCTCAAAGTTCTCTTCTAATTTAGCAATCAAGGCTTTGGATAGGTTGGTCATTTCCGCAAAAGTCATCACTCGCTTTTCATATAACCATTCCCAAACTTGAGTCGCACGGAATTTCTTTTCTCCATTTGCTTCAAACCAGGCAATTAATTCTGCTTTTTCTAATCCATAAATAGATGGTTTCAATCGTTTTTCCCTCACTTTATCAATATCGTATCCACTATAGCGAAAAATTTAGGGAAATGCAATGAAATCTACTTTAAATTTTGCTGAAAACTCCCCTGAAAAATCTAAGTGCGAGCACCACTTGCGTCAAGCCAAAGACCGCAAATAGGCTATAGTAAGTTTGAATATGTATCAACTGACAAACAAACATCACGAGCAAACCTGCTAGATTGACAATAATTGTTTGCGTAACAACCATTTTTTCTTGATTTTGCGCTTGTAAATAGACCTTAATGATTTCATAAAATGGGACAGCTATCATCACGCTAAAAGTAAATCCCGCCATGAATGTTAAGTGACTAAACATTTGCTGGGTAAAAAGTTGCGCAAAACCTGGGATAGTCAAAGTTCCTACGATGGATAAACCAATAAACAATAGAAAATTAATCTGCAATAACCATTTTAACAGTTGCAACTTTTGTTTTTGAGTGACTTCTGGTAAAAAGACTGGCAAACTATTGGCATACATTAGGCTTGGTAATTTTATAATTGCAAACATTTGAGAAATGACAGCATAAGCACCTAGCGTAGAATTCCCCAAATGTCCCATAAAACTTTCAAAAACTAGGATAAATAAGACACTTTCAAATATTTCCTGGATGGCTAACGGAATACCTAAGCGTGTGATAGCAAGCATTTGATTAGCTGATTGCAAGAGACTTTGCTTGATAATGGGGAAAATATGCCATAAATAGGCCAATACGAGGTACAAGACACCCGCCATATTCGCTAAGGCCGATCCTTGAATTTCCCAAAGTGGCACTAAAATTATATTCAAACCACATTCGAGTAAAGCACTGATTACGCCGATACGAAAAATCACTGTTGTCTTTTGGGCGAATTTGAGCAGATTGCTAAAAAGAAACGAAAGCAATAATAGTAAGATATAGCCCGACATGATATAGAGATACTGACTCGCTTTTAGCAATAAATCCCCTTGAAAGCCATAAAAATATCGCAAAAACAGTTTGCCAAAAACCAAGCAAAGAGCTAAGAACCCCCCGCCGAATAATAAACACAAGCGCAAGGCTGAATGCACATATTGATGGAACTGTTGCTTCTCTTGGTAAAAACTCCGCGCCGCCAAAATATTAAAACTCAGACTAAACGCCCCTAATATTCCACCAAATGCATATAAAAAATTTTGGATAATCGTAATAGCGGAGAGTGAATGCGTAGAACCAGCTGTTGCAAAGTGTAGTGCTGCAATACCAATCGCCATCTGTAGCAACTGACTGGCGATTAAGGGAAATACATAATGATTGATTTGTTGTTTAAGTGTTTTCATCTTAATTCCTTTATATTTAATATACTTGTACATTTTATCACAAATAAAAAAATACACAATACAACAAAAGCCTTGCTATCAGAGTCGATCCTCTCGACCTAGCAAGGCTGATTTGTTATTCATAATCTTGGGGTATCTCCTCATAATCTACAGGTGTATCTAGGGATTCCAGATAGACTTTACGTGGTTTACTCCCCTCAGAAGGGCCAACTACCCCATTGGCTTCTAACTCATCCACCAGACGTGCAGCCCGATTATAACCAATTCTAAAGCGCCGTTGTAAAAGCGAAACACTTGCCGTTTGCATCTCAACCACTAAGGCCTTGGCTTCCTCGTACAACTCATCTTGTGGATAGTCATTATTGCTTTCACTTGGTGCTTCTTCTTCCAGATTCATCATCTTCTCGTCATAATTTGCCCCCATTTGATCGGTCACAAATTTGACAATACGCTCGACTTCCCCATCTGAAATAAAGGCCCCTTGCACACGGATAGGTTTATTCTCACCCATTGGTAGGTAAAGCATATCGCCACGTCCCAATAGTTTTTCCGCCCCATGACTATCAATAATGGTGCGCGAATCCGTTCCTGAAGAGACCGCAAAGGCAATACGTGAAGGTACATTGGCCTTGATAATTCCCGTAATGACATCAACACTTGGCCGTTGTGTAGCTAAAATCATATGAATCCCAGCAGCACGGGCCATTTGCGCTAAACGAATAATCGCATCTTCTACTTCATTACTTGCGACCATCATTAAGTCAGCCAATTCATCAACAATCACCACAATAAATGGTAGAATTGGACGTTTTTGCCCATCTTCTTGATTTTTTGCTTCAATTAATTCATTATAACCAGCAATATTGCGCACACCAGTAGCCGCAAATTTTTCATAACGTTCTTCCATTTCTTTCACGACTTTTTGGAGCGCTTGGGCAGCTTTACGTGGGTTGGTTACCACCGGTGTTAAGAGATGTGGGATGCCATTATACACATTCAACTCAACCATTTTCGGATCGACCATCATTAATTTCACTTGATGTGGTTTGGCTTGCATCAAAATACTGGTGATAATCCCATTAATCGCTACCGACTTCCCACTACCTGTCGAACCAGCAATCAATAAGTGTGGCATTTTCGTTAAATCACATGTCTGCACTTTACCAGAAATATCACGACCTAATGGCACTTCAAGAATCTTATCTGGATGTGCCGGTGTGGCTTCAATGACTTCTCTAAACGAAACCATCGAAATATTTTGGTTTGGTACTTCAATCCCAATCAATGAATTACAAGGAATGGGCGCTTCCATCCGAATATCTTTGGCCGCTAAAGCTAAAGCAATATCATCAGTTAAACTAACAATTTTGCTCACTTTTACCCCAACAGCTGGCTGAATCTCAAATTTCGTCACAGAAGGACCTAGACTTGCCTTCACCACCGTGGCATCGACACCAAAGCTTTGGAAAGTCTGATTTAAAATTTCCCCGTTTTGCTTAATTTTTTCATATTCATCGCTTTGATCTTGAACTTTTGCCGGATCAAGCAACGTACTTGGTGGCAACTCATAAAATTCATCCGGCTCCTCATTTTCCATGCTAAATTCTAATGGATCATCACCATCTATGTCCTCTTCAGGAGCTGCTTTGGTTTTGCGGGAACGTTTGGGTGGAACCTGACTCGCATCCTTTTGTTCTTGCATTAACTTTTCAGCCTCAGTTGGCTCAATCAAACTCATCTGATGAGGCTCAATAATCATTTCTGGTGCTTTATGCTGGCGTTCTTGCTCCTCAGTTTCAGTAAAAGGTCGCACTTGATTTTTCTGCTGTTCTAACATTTGCTGACGGAGTGCTTCTTTTTCAGCCTCTTTTTTCGCTTGTTTGGCCTTTTTCTTTTCTTCACGCAATTTTTGTTTTTCTTCACTGACCTTGAGACGTTGACTAATTGCCTCGCCAAAATCTTGCAGAAAATCAATCAAATCTTGTGCCGACTTTTGCGTAAATAAAAAGACCCCAACAAAAATACTTAAGACACCCAATACATAACTACCAAACTGGGCCACTAAGAAGTAAGTTACTTGGTAGAGCGCGCCACCAATCATGCCGCCACCAAGACTTTGGCTAATTTGGCTATGTTTTAAATCACTCACCCAGAGATTTAGCGTTGTTCCTAAAATATTAGGATTCTTAGTATGAATCTTCGCAAAAAGCATCGCCGAAACAATCACTAATATCCCCACATAGGTTAATGCCAATCCTGCACTGCGCTTACGAGAATCAAATACGCTAAGCTGATGTTTGACTAATAACCAGATTCCATAAAAAATGAGTATTACCGCTAATAATGGGTACGTATTTCCAACAAAAAATCTTAATATATTGGCAAATAAAATGCCTAAAAAGCCTAATTTAAATAAACCAAGTAAACTTAAAAAAATAAAAGAAAAGCCAGTAATAATCATTGCCATTGTTTGATTATTGGCTTGCTGTTTTTTTGTTCTCTTGCTCGATTTTCTTTTCTTTCTTTGCGCCATAAATCATTTCAATCCCTTCATCCTTTCCATTATACTAAAAATATGACAAAAAAACGATGCCCGAAATCAAATTCATCACATCGTTTCTAATTATACCTAAATTCCGTATTCCTTTATCATTTTTAAAAAGTAGCACGCACTCAAAGCAAGCTCACATCGGATACTTTTTTTGAAAATATAAATTGATATACATTCCAATCATAAAAATAATGTAAATGAATAGAAAGAAATAGTCGTGTGCCACAAATAATTTATAGATTAAGTAACCAGTCATAAAGCCAAATAGCGCGCCATAAATGACAACCAAAAATTTCATCGTACTATCTAAACTTCTAAATTTTAAATCTAGACTTCTCATTTTTTTGTTTAATTCTTGCAACATAAGACTCACCCTTTCTTTTTCTTATATAATTCATAAACAACTAAACAAAGTGCTGCGAAAATGAACAACCAGAAACTAACAAAGTCATAAACTCTAGCAGCTGTTGGGTAAAAGCTGTTTTAGAGAATAGGTAGCAAAAAGCCAAGAATTCCAGCACAAATAAACAGGATTGTATACCAAGATTTTTTCTTTTTGTTCATGATTTTCACAGCCTTTATTATAGGTTCATTATATCATATATTTACAAAAAAATTAAAACGTTATCATTGTGTGAGATAGTGTAACTTTTTATTTACGTTCAAATGACTAACAAAAGTCAACATTAAAGTCAATGGACAAGAAAAACTCCCTGTTCGTAAAGAGGGAGCTTTTTGTGTATGCATATTACACTATTTGTTACAAGAGTAGGAGATGTACCAATATATATATAAGTATCCCCAAAATATAAGCACTTAAAGATAGTTTATTTATTTTAGATGTTTTTTTCATAATTATCCACCACACATTCCAGAATGGTCAATAACTACACCGGGACAAGTATATGGACCACTTTCAGGCAAATATACTTTTCCAGTATATTTTCTTCCTACAACATTTTTAATAGCAATAGATACCCATTCTGCACCACTTTTACCAGTAGCAGCAATGACAATACCATCAATAACTGTAGCATATATATACCCAACAACTATTTCCCTATATAAACCAAGATTTTTAATAATGCACCATTTCTCTCTCTCCCTATTGAAGTATACATTTCAATATTACCATCTTTATTTAAATATCCTATTAATCACTGATTTTCTAAATATTATAAATTATTACAAAACCACTAAATAACCGCATTTTTCCGAAATAATTTCTCCTCTATTCATTCATGGTTATTCTACGCTGTAATATTAAGATCATTTTTTGTTTAATACTTGCAACATAAGACTCTTCCCATCTTTCTAATGTGTAACTCCAATGATGAGTAAATAGAATCAGCTATCAAGATTTTCTTCCTATTTCCTTACTTCAACATCACTTTCATAAGTTCATTATATAACAACTCACGCTTGAGATAAAACGTTATCATTACAACGAAACAATCATTCTTCCTCATTTAATTTTCGAAGGAGAATGACATACTTAAAATCCAAATAACGTAATTGCAAGTGGAAGAAGTCCAGCTAAAAGAATGCTTAAGCCAGCTATCCAATAATTCTTATATCGTAAAGCCAAAAGCAAACAAATTACACCAATTATCGGATTAATAATCAATCCGACGACACCACCCCAACGAAAATTTCCTAATATAGCACTCAAAAAATCAGTGGGAAGGATAAACACACTCAACCAAAACAACAGACCAATCACAAGTAAAACTGGATAATACTTCTTAATTACCATCTGAAATTCCCTCCTTCATCTCTTTCTTCTATTTATTAAGACTCTATATACTATCACAGCAATTAGCATCCAAAAAGTGACAAAATTAAATACTTTTGCGACGGAAGGAAGATAAGCATTGAAAATAATCGTCAGTAAAAATGCTAATACAAAACTAAAGATTAATAAATGATCTTTTTTCATCGCTTTTCCCTTCTTTTATCCATGTTCTTTCTATAATAGCTAATGAGTAATCACTGCCACCACTTATGAAAAGTCATCTTATAACCACACTTTCCTTTCGTCAATCTCATTGTAAGCCTTTTAATCAAAAAACAATAAGACATTTACGCTATCTTCTAAGCTTTCTTGATTTAAATTTTGTAAAAATTGGTACATAATCAACTTATACATGTATCTCTCCTCCTGTGTTTGTTGTTCACTATTATTATACACCATGGAGGGGATGTTCGTAATTAACTTACCAACAAAAACTTTACACGGTCCAACCAATCTATTAAACTGCGTATTGATTCATATTCAGAATATTAGACGATATTTTTATTAAATCATTATCATGTGAAACAATTAAAATAATTTTTCCACGCTCTTTCAACTCCATAAGCTTCTTAATAAATTCTTTTTTTGTATGAGTATCTAAATTTGTTGTAGGTTCATCAAAAAAATATATATCCCTATCTAGCTTCAGTGTCCTTAACAATAAAATTTTTTGTCTTTGACCCTGAGATAGATTACGCCCATTAGAATTAATTAGATATGACAAAGGTAGACCAATAAACAAACTATCGTCTGCTACTATTTGTCTTACATCATCAAACATATTAAATTTTATATTTTGTTCTACGCTTCCAGCAAACACCCTAAACTCATTTGTATAAAGAGCCACATACTTTTGTACATCAGTATCTATTAAACTTTCAAATTTTGAATCATTTAAATATATATAACCTTGATTTGGTTTTATAAATCCATGTAATATTTTTAATAGAGTACTTTTTCCAGAACCGTTATGACCAGTTATTACATATATGTTTCCAGAATCAAAACGAATATTTATATTATCAAAAATTCTTTTATCACCATAAGTAGCAGATATATTTTCAAGAACGACAGAATCAATTTTGTTAAATGTTAAGTTTTTTTCTATCAATGTTTGTTCGTAAAAAAACGATTTCAAATGAACAAAATTCATAGAATACTTACTTTTGAAATAAGATAACCAAGTAACAAGTAGAGGCTGTAATATAGTTGATAACAACAATATAATGAAAACAATATTTGTATAGTCAATAATTGTTGTATCAAAATAAAATATATGACTAACTAATATCAGTAAACAAATTAAAGTTACTGAAAAAACTTGAATAGATGTTAATATTTGATTGTTAATATTCTCATAATTCATCTTTTCTTGTAATAAATTACTTAACCTTTTATCAAATTCTTTTCTAAAATCATCTACCTTAGAAAATGATAAAATATCATAAGTTCCATCAATTGAACTTTCAACTAGATAAGTAAAATTGGAACTTGAACTTACCAAGCCTCTCTGAATACTTTCTATGTGTGATAATTTGAAACCATTGTATAAAAATAAAAACATTAAAAATAAGCATGTAATAATCCCAAAAATATAATTAAACCAAAATATTAACAAAATTGAAATAACAACTAAAAATAGGTATATCTTCATATAAAATTTTTGTAATATTCCCGAAACAGACGTTAGTAAATTCCAAAAATATCCCAAAATGTAGTCATAGTTTCTATTATCTGCAATTTTTTGTAGTCTTTTCTCATAATATCTATTCAAAACTATTTTTAAAAGTTCATTTTCTAAACTTACTCTCAAATTAACTTCAGTCATACTGATTATTTTATATACTATTAGACAAAATATAATGAAAATAACCAAAAAAACTTGAGTGCTCATTTCAATAGATATTATATTTACAGTCATATACTGCATAAACAAGGAAAGAAAAATCGGTAAAATAATTTTTACACATCCTAAAACAAATAAATTCATTCTTTTTAATATCGAAAGTTCTTTTATAAACTCATTATACAGTTCTTTTGAATAATCATCTTTTTCTTTTGAAAATGTTCTAACTTTTCTATTCATTGTATTTACATTTTTTACAGGTGTTAATACAATCCCTGTAAATATACTGATAAAATCGTCATATCGCAGATTTGTAAACGTAGATTCTGCTGGATCAGATACCGTAAAACCTATATCCATTTTATAATCAAGAACAACAATGTAATGTGTAAAAGAATTTCTACTAATAACTGCAATATATGGTAAACTAATAGACTCAATTAATGAAGTATCTATAATTTCATAAGCTTCTGACTCTACCCCATATTTTCGTAAAATTTTTTCCAAATCATATAAAGAAAGTCCTTGTTCACCACATAAATCAAAATATTTATCTATATCATTTGTTTGTATATTTAAATAAGATAATAATGTTTTTAAACAAGACAGACCGCAATCTGAAATAGAATGTTGTTTATGATGATGAATCATTTCTATCGCTTCTTTCAATAATTGTATCTTGATAAGCATCTATTTTTATAACACTTTTCATTGTTCTTTCAGTAGGAGGACATTCAATTAATTTAGCTCCTTGATTTAATTTTACATCATAACTACCGTCATAATTTTTCGGTACCTTTACTGTGATTTTCCCATTCCAAGTGTTTATATTGATAAATTTAAAAGTTGCATTTCGTCCTAATTGTATCTTCACTATCAATTCATCTTTCCCAATTGACGTCGTTATCAATTTAAAACCTTTTTGAGAAAACGGAATATACAACTTACTTTTTCTATTTTTTGCTTTTTTTATTGTATCTAAAGTTGATTTTGAAACATTTCCTGATACGCTTACCACTGTTCTTTCAAACTTATTTTCGTTATCTATCAATACCTTTATAGGCTGTTCAGTACCATACAAATCAATACTTTCTATATTTTTTTCTTGTATTGTCCACGATTTATCTACATAAATTGTGGTTTTTGATTGATATAAACTAACTAAAATTGCTAACAGAAATAGTAAAACAATTATAATTAATAAAGGAAAAACTTTCCGCATGAATATCACCTCACAATAGAATCCCTTTACTTAAATTCTCTAGTATTAAATAAGAAATAACTTAATAACAAGAAAGTAAAAATAAATATGATTACAATCCATAGCGAAAGATTAAAAAAAGACTTATCAATATCAATATTTTTCAATTGATAAAACAAGAGAAACTTCTCGATTACTTTGGAATCAATTACATTTCCAAAAACATACAGGAAAAGATCGTCAAAAGATATAGCAAATATCAAATATATAACAAATGCTTGAACAATTTTATCAACATAATTAAATATGAATATACATAAAGAAACAACACCTACATAGTATGGAAATTGATAAAAAAATAGTTTAAAGATAAAACTAAAATTAAAGTAACTGAAAAAGAAATAATTTAATAATAATATTATTGTATAAACATAAAATATAAAAAATATTGAATAAATTATTGTTGAAATACTCTTATAGAAAAATATCTTGTTTCTAGAAAATTTGATAATTAAATTATTGATAGTCCTAGAAGAAAAATCCTCTCCAATAAAAAAATGACAAATAGTCGAAAAAAATAATGGATTAATCATACTCATTGTTTTTAAAATAATGTTGACGCCCTGAGTATTCGTTTTGTCTTTTAATATAATCCCCAGACACGCAACTATCAAAAACGGAATAATTAGAGTCCATAAATATTTTTTTTCATAAATATATCTATGTAAATCGGCTTTAAATAAACTGTACACCTTCATCACTCTTTCTTTTCAAGATAGTAATCTTCAAAACTAATTCTTCTTTTATAAATTCCTTCTATTTCAATATTATTATCTCGCAACACGTTTATAATATTATCAACTGTTATTTTTTCATCTTTTACTTCTATATTTTTGTTTATTATTTCAACATTATTTACTCTGTCACTTAATATTGAATATGCTAATTTTATATTTGATACCTGTATAACTATTTTATTCTGTATCAATTCATCACTACTTAGTTTTGTAATTAGTCTCCCTTTATGCATAATGAGATAACAGTCAACAATTGAATCTAGTTCTCGTAAAATATGACTAGAAATCAATATTGTCATATCGTAATCTGCTTTTAATTTTATAATCAGTTTTCTAATATCTCTCACACCAGTAGGGTCAAGTCCATTTGTTGGTTCATCTAAAATCAATACATTCGGTCTATCCAATAAAACAAGTGCAATTGCTAATCGTTGTTTCATTCCTAAAGAAAAATCTTTTACCTTTTTATTTTCTTCAACATTAGATAATCCTACACAATCCAAAATATCTTTAATTTTCCTTTCTTTATCATTAATACTTAGCACTTGAGCGTAATATTTTAAATTTTCATATGCAGAAAGAGAATTATAAAGTGCAGGTGCTTCAACTAAGCCACCTATATGCATTGTTTTTGATGATGATATTGTTCCAGATGTTTGATAAACAAGTTTTAAAATAATTCTCATCAATGTAGTTTTACCCGCACCATTTTCACCAACAATTCCATATATTTCGCCCTTATTAATATTTATTGAAATATTATTTAAAACATATTTCGCACCATATTTTTTACACACTCTATCTATTCTAAGAATTTCATTACCCATTTGGAGACCTCCCCATAAACAAAGGGTCGGCAGTCTACATAAACCATATTAACCACCGACCATGACCTAGAATTGTAACTTCTCGTATCAAATAGATAACAATATGCTATATTATTTGATAATTACTTTAATCGAAGCAAAATAGTCCGATTCCCCACGGAAGTCCAATCACACAGAAACGACCAGCAAAAACTGAAAGTTTCTTCTTTAGAGTTAGTTTTTTCATAGTATCACCCCCTCTCTTTCTCTTTTCAACTACAATGTAAACCCTTAAAAGAAAAATTTCAATTAACTATCTACGAAATGTCGATTTTATCAACGAAGTGCAGGTTCTAAATATTTGTACAAATTAATTATCCCCTTGGGGAATAAACTGATTCCCATTTTTAAATGTTATAAAATTTATTTGCTTATTGCTATATGATTTTTCGTCTAAAAAAGCACTTGGCTCGCTACACCCAAGTGCTTTATATTATTCGCATGGTAATACTACTCTTGCGACAAATTGTTGATTTTGAATGTTTATATCAAAAACACCTTTGCTTCTTTTCACAGCATCATAAACATTTTTTAAACCTAAGCCATGATTTTTTATATCTTTTTTTCTTGATTTTAACTTTCCTTCATCAATCCTCATTTTTTCGGATATTCTATTTTTTACAACAAATACAAACTGTTGATTCTTCACAGCAAAGTTCACACTAAACTCCGAATCGTTTTCACGAATTGTTGCTTCCAAAGCATTCTGTAATAAATTATAGCAAATAGACGTTAAATCAACCAAATCCAAATTTAAATCATTTGGCATTATGCCATTAATATTTACTTTAATTTGCTTTTCTTGAGCTTGCTGAACAATCTCACTTAAAAGAATATCTATAATTTGGTTTCCTGTAAAATAATATTTTTTATCAAAATGCGCATATTGCTGAATTTTATCAATATATGCAACAATGTCAGATTCATCATTATTTAAAGCAAGCTGTCGTATAGCTTGTAAATGCGCTTTAATATCATGCCGAAACCTCTTAGTTTGATTACTTTGTTCAGCTATATTTTCGAAATAAATCTCTTGCATAGTATGGAATTGCTTCTGTAATCGAAAATTTTCCTTTAATAATTGATAATTTTGCGCAAGAATGACTTGATATACAGCTAATATAATTAAAACAACCGATGCCGTAGCAGTTATCATACCAATTAATGCTGCTTCCTTTTGTTCATGAATAATTGAAACATAGTAATTCATCCCTGAAGCCATCGTCATTGAAATGAGAACAACAACATATAAAATTAAATATTGTTTTTTAGATAAAGAAATACCTAATTTACCCATATTCTTTTTTCTAAGATATAGAAAAATAGCAAGGATTCCTATCACAATAATTTCTGCAAACCAAGAATATGTTGATTTAATAATTTGTGGAAATAAATGTAAAAAATACATGTATCTAGCACAGTATATAACTACTAAGTTCAATAGTAATATAGAAATGAATAAAAAAACATAAAGTGATAAAATTCTTTTTATACTGTGCTTTTCGATAGCAAATACAGCCAACCAAAGAATAAATAATGCAATAACATCATCATCTAATGCCCTAAATTGAATTTTCAGCATCACAGTGGACAAAATTAGTCCTACTGCAACCAAAAGCCAGATTACTTTAGAATTTTTAAACTGAATCTTACCAAAAAAAGAATATCCTAACACCATAGATATAAGAAACAACAATTCATATATCACTGCATTGACTAACTCAATCATTTTTTATCACCCATTTTCCATATAATCCATGTATTTTCGTTGTAATTCTTGATATTTTTTTCGACCCAGAGGAATTTTCGCATTTGAGAGCAGCGTGACATCTTTCCAAGTCATCTTTTTCACTTTTGATAGCACAATGGCATAAGAACGGTGACACACAAAAATCGGTAGTTGCTGAAATTGCGCTATTGTCTCTGTAAAAGATTGATGGATAATTATCTCCGCTTGTGGAAATAGATGAATTTTCGTATAACCTCTTAGCGCTTCGAAATACTCGATATTTTCTAGATAAAGGGTATGCACCGTGTCATGAATATCTTTTATTGTTATTTTCAAGTTACTCTGTGTAATCTTTTTACTTACCTCTAACACTTTGATGAATAACTTTTCTTTGTCAATGGGCTTACTGATAAAACCAAGTGTCTTTTCACTAAAGGCTTCACTCATTCGTTCAACAAAATTTGAGACATATACGATCCATGAAATCTTTTTATTCTTTAGTAAATATTGATTTAAAGCAATCCCATCTAGTCCATCCATTTCAATATCTAAAAGCAGAAGATCAATACTTGCTGTTTTTTCATCATTGATATAGTCCAATACCTCTTGTGCATTCATAAAATCAATAATTATGATTTCTTGCCCATACTGATGAGAAAATTCTGATAACAGGTTATGTAATTGTTCATGAATAGCCATATTATCATCACAAATTGCTATGTTCATCTTCCTCACCTCTATTATGAAGTGCCCTTTGTCAAGTCCAAATAACTCAATTATCTGAACATTTATCAATGACATAAGTAAACCCTAGAAGTATATAGTCCATTGAAAGTTAACCACTCTATTATTCGAGGATTGGGT